>CAZURP010000055.1:0-7945 GCA_964623715.1 uncultured Isosphaeraceae bacterium
ATCTTTGCCCGTTTCAAGAGCGTGAGTGTACTGCGATTGCAACATACGTCTGATTTCACTCGTCCCGCCCGGAACAGACCACACAGCTTGCGCAGGCTCCCCATACTTTTCTTGGTGCCATGAGGCAAACCCACGACCAAATTCATGACGAATCTGTTCGTTGTGTGGTGAAATAATAATGACCTGTCTTGCATCGCTCGGGACTGCTACATAATCGCCTCGGAAAAAAATAGGAACGCCAAAAAGCACCAGAAGACAAAAACAAATGATAAAAACTGCATTCTTATTCATGGTGCGCCAACTTGTAACTCACTTGCGAGCTTTGTTGCTGCGTCTGCAATGTCTGTTTGCCAATCCATATTTGGCTGGGGGTATAAAACCGATCGACTTGCAGTCGCAAGCGCGCCATGCCCCTCGCTGAAGCATGGCGCAATCATTTCGGCAGTTGCGCCTTGCGCACCAATACCAGGCATTAAAAATATTTGTTGCGGCATACGCGCGCGAAGTTCAATTGCTTCGTCTGGTTTCGTTGCACCAACGACTGCACCCAAACTGCTCCAACCAGATTGCCCAATATACTTTTGGCCGCAAGTTGCAAGCAAATCAGCGATGGACTGCGCAACTGTTCTGCCATCCTGCAGCAGTTGTTTTTGGATTGCGTCACCACTTGGATTCGATGTTCGCGCAAGGCAAAACACCCCGAGCCCCGCATCGAGAAACGGCTCGATACCATCAATGCCAAGGTAGGGATTTACCGTAATCCAGTCGCACGGTCCGTCTGCAGTTGCCGCCACTGCATAATGCTCTGCGCTGATTCCAATATCACCGCGCTTCGCGTCGAGAATAACTTGCAAACCTCGGTTGTTCGCGGTCTGTCGAAGGTCTCCTAACAAAGCAACGCCTTGTGCCCCAAGTCGCTCAAAGCACGCCGATTGGAATTTCACAGAAGCCGCGATGCCTGAAACAGCGTCGATAACTCCACCACAAAAAACTTGGAAGGACTCCAAGGGAGTGAGCGCATGTAAGTCTGGGTGCATTTTTGCTTGCACTGGATCGAGCCCAACGCAGAGTGATGCGCCAACGTCGTCCATTGTTGAACAAAGTCGATCTGCGGGATGATTCGCACTTGCCATGTTGCACATCATAGTAGAATCCACGATATGACTGCGAGCCCCCTTCATCTTGATTTACAACGCGATGTTGGGTTGCGCATTGACTGGGATAAGGAGAATACCTCTTTTTACCCTGTCGAGTTTCTCAGAAAGATGTCGCCATCAGCTGATTCAAAAGCCACTCGAGACGAACTTGCACAAAATCCCCTTGCCATTTTACCTGCTTCGAGCACTGGTCCTCTTCGAGTTGAAGAAATTGAACTTGTTGGCAACTATGCAGTTCGCTTTGTCTTTTCAGATGGGCATTCCGCTGGGATTTATTCATGGGAATATTTACAAAGTTTAGAGCCTCCAAGCAAATGAGTCACCTCTGTATCAATCCCACAACTTCACCTGTCGTGATTGCTGGCATTCCACATGATGCGCCGTTTCAATGCACTATCGAAATTCAAAAACATCAATCATCAAATGAAGTCGACCACGTCAACAATATTGAATACCTTCGTTGGGTTGACAAGGGTTCTCAATTGCACTGCGACGCGAGTGGATGGGCGCGAAAGAGATTACTTGATGCAGGCATCATGTGGTTTGTCGCAAGGCACGAGATAGACTATCGATCTGAGGCAATTGCAAGTGATGCATTATTGCTCACCACATGGGTAGACGATATTAGGCGGGTAAAATCATGGAGAACATCCCAAATACATGCCCTTGGTGAAACCCCACGGCTCGTCTGCGAGTGCAAGACCCTTTGGGTGCTTGTTGAATTAGACTCGCGAAGGCCGACTGCTATTCCACATGAGATGGCGACAGCACTGCAACCTTTACGCACGCCACGATTGGCTCGCCCATGAGTGTCGCAATGATTATGTCCAGTAATCGGCTGTCGCAAGAGCACGCTATGTTGAACAGAATAGTTGTCGGACTTTTGGACAATGGCACCCAGATTATTCGAGTCGTCCCAGAAACCGAAGAGCAACCGTTCTACGAACAAGCTGTTTCGCTTGCACATAAAATCGAGGTGCCGATGCCCATATCGAGACTTCTTCGAAATGAACGGACGAAGTCTGTAATCGAGCAACTTAAAAAAGCGAACTCGGATGCAATTGTTGCCTTTGGCAAAGAGGCGTTGCAGCTTGCAAACGACGTGCATAAGGAACTGCCCATTCCAATTCTCAGTGAAGTCCTTTCGATGAAAGAAGCGCAACGAGTTAGAAAAAATCATCCGGTTTGGCGATGGCTCGCACCAACGCCAACCATCGAAGAAACAATTGCCCAGAGAGTTGGGCAAGAAAGAGTTGCGTATGTTCCAATGGGTGTAACGCAACGAAACAGAGATGGTGATGGGGCTGAAGCAAGCGTTCCTGGACAGTGCGCGATCGTGCTTGATGCTGGAGGGGATAGAAAACAAACAAATGCGGTTCTCAAAGCACTTCGAACTTTTCCGAACATGCACATTTTTCTCGAGTTGCTTGGGGCAAACGACCACAAAGTCTGGAAACAGATACGGCAACTCGCTATGCAGGATCGGGTGACTTGCCTGCGGGATGTTGGCCAACTTCGCCAACTCATCCCAAATGCCGACGTGCTCGTGCTGCCTGCTGCGAACATGCCGCTTCGGTCGGTACTTCTTGAAGCAATGGCACAGGGTGTGCCAATCGCATGCGTTGACATTCCGGGGTTTGATATGCTCATTGACGAAGAAACCGCCCTGTTCGCTAATGGTGCTTGGGAAAACATTTTTGCGCTATTGCTTGATGACCCTACTATCGCCTCGAGACTTGCAAAAAATTCCTCAGAGGTAATTTCTCAAAAACACTCCTCATCGGTCCAAATCGCTGCTTTTGAAGCCGCATTTACCCTAATTTAACTTTACACTCATGCAATTTCCCGCAATTGGTCGAGAGTTATTGCATCTTTCTCCCCTCCGCCTCGCCGGCTTGCTTTTGCATAGTCGGCGGGGCCTTTTTTTGCTCCACACTTGTTTAATAATGTGGCTCTGAGACGTATTAATTATTAAGAGAGAAGTTTTCGAAGGGTGCTCAGGCCGTGTTCAAGTTTGTCTTCGGCAACGGCATAACTGATTCGAAAATGTGTATCGTGCTTGGAGAAGACATCACCTTGAATAACAAGTACGTCCTCTTCGACCGCCTTGGAAATAAATTCCATTCCAGTCATTGCATGCCCCACTGGTATTTTAGGGAACGCATAAAAAGCGCCTTCAGGCACAACCAACTCCGTGACATCGCCAAGAATATCCACCACCATATCTCGCCGCTTAGCGAAGCGCTCGATGAGTGGACCAAGATCAATATCGTACGCATTCACAAGCGCATGTTGCAACACCGAAGGCGCACACACGAACGTTTGCTGCTTCAACTTAAGCATGCCATCTATCAGCGACTTCGGGCCAGCGGCGTACCCCATCCGCCAACCTGTACAACCGTATGTTTTTCCGTACCCTCGAATGACAAGCACGTCATCACTTGTTGAAGCAGGACTTGCATGTTCAGTTGGCGGGAAGACAAACTCGTCGTATATCTCATCTGTAATCAATAGTATTCTACGATCACGACAAAGTGTTGCGATGTCTGCAACTTCTTTCGCAGACAACACCACGCCTGTCGGGTTTGCTGGCGAGTTCAACAATACAGCTTTTGTTTTCGCAGTGATGCACTGTTCTATACGCTCTGCAGTCATTCTAAAATCTGGATACGTATCACATAGCACCGCTTTTGCTTCAGCGATTCGTGCTAGCGTCGGATAAATCACAAAGTACGGATCAGGAATAATAATCTCATCGCCAGGGCCAAGCACTGTCAAGCATGCAAGCGTTAACGCGCCTGCAGTCCCCGAAGTAACCATCGCTGCGTGATGCGAGGTCTCCGTAAACTCCCAACCATACTGTTTATTCAATCGTGTATGAATAGACGTAAGTAGTCCTGCATCTCCAGCCGTTTGCGTGTATCCATTTTTGTCGGCAAGAATCGCATCAATCGCCGCTTGCTTGATCGCATCAGGAACAAGAAAATCTGGTTGGCCAATCGATAAATTTACAGGGTCCTCGCATGCTTGCGCGAGTGCCCACGCACGTCGAATTCCCGATGTTTCTATATCTTTAACGCGTTCAGAAAGCAGACGCTCAATGTCGAGCGGGGATGCCAAGATTATTCGCCGCTTGATTCTTCAGTGGATTCTTCGCCTTCTTCAGTGGACTTCGTCTTGCCTGCAATTTTAATCTTGCGACTTCCCACTTTAGGCAATCCAATAGGTGAACCATCTTCTTTGTTAAACTTATCATCGTCCGCAAGGAGTTCCACTCGTTCGGCACGAGTAAGGACGTTACGGTGTTGGTTAAGACCTGCTGGTTTTGTTTTCAAACTTCGGTGAAGACTCATAATTCTGATTCCTAATCTAACTTGTCGCTACTACTTATAGAGACTTTGGTACGCATCCTTTAGGTCACTTCCGCGACCATTCTTGGTAGTGGCCCATTCCGCGCCAATGGCGTAAATCTTGGACCGAACATCCGAAGCAACTGCATCATTTCGGTCCACTGAACCTGGAAATGCAATTACACGGTAGAGCCGCGTATTATTGCCCGAAAAGGCGTATGTTTCAAGTCCTTTTTCCCTACAGAACACAGCTAATTGCATTGCACCCTCCTGGGTGGTCTGAATAAGGGTGAAATAGTTCAACCCTTTCACCCTTGGGTCACTCGCAATCGATCCCCACCCTGAAGGCGCGAGTTGTGCGGCTGGCTGATGAGGCGATGTTACAGGCACGGGAACTGCAACACTGGCGCTCTCCATCTCCGCCATTCGCGGCGTTGTGACCTCTTCAAAAAGCCGATTTCCATAATCTTCCCGAGCAATTGCAGAACCCCTTTGGAAGCCCATCGTGTAGGAAATTACGATTAAAGCAATGGAAATCGCAACAATAACACCAATGGTGCCGATGGAGATTCGAATCGAACGACCGGGCGTGAGCACGTTGTGTGCGAGAATCTCCTCTTCGCTTTGATTGACTGCTGACTTGGGCGAGACAGGCTTCCCCGCTGGGTTATTCGATGCAATCAACTCATACAATGCTGGACCTTTTTTTCGACTCATCCCATACCTCCAATTCCTACGACGCTCGCCATCGCCATGCCACCTGCATGCGACAAACTCAAACGCCAATCCGTTATGCCTTGTTTCGTTGCGACTTCCGCGGCTCTTCCCGAGAGTGTCACCAAGGGTGGTCCATCCTCTCTTGAAACGCCAATATCAATCCATTCAATTCCCCCAGCCAAACCAGTACCAAGCGCTTTGAGCACAGCTTCTTTCGCAGCAAACCTTGCCGCAAACCGTTGCGCACGCATTTCTTGTGATGAAACTTCAGAAGCATCTTGCTCGGTTTTAGTAAAACAACGATCAATAAATTTTTGCCCATGCTTCTCAAGCATCGACGCGACCCGTCCCACATCTACAATGTCGATACCGTGGGCAACAATCATTGCTTCGCCTCCAACGAACATACATCGAGCAGATGCCCAAGTTGCGGTGCAATAATTTGTGACGTTGCAAGCTGTACTGCTTTTGGTGAACCAGGCAACAAAAACACTAGCGTGCGAAGTACCCCTGCGTCAATCCAACCGGCTTCGGCTCGACTCAGCATCGAAGCTGCGCCAATCTCTTTAAAACTTAACTGCCGGAAGAGTTCTCCAAACCCAGGCAACGTTGTTGTCATCAAAGGAACAACGGCTTCAGGTGTCACATCACGGCGCGAAGGTCCCGTTCCACCCGTCACAACAATTGCATCGACACTTTCGTCACTCGCCCACGCTGAGACAAGGAGCGCTATCTCCTGGCATTCATCGCGAACAATTTCTCGAAGAACGACCCTGTGCCCCGCATCGCTAAGTACATCAACTGCAATCGAACCACTCTTGTCTTCTTCAAGTGAGCGCGTATCGCTGACTGTAAGTACAGCAATTCGAGCGCTTGTTGTTGAACCGGTGTGTGTCATATTAGTATGCTACCAAGGACCAGCAACTTGCCATGCCCTCCGCAACGAAGAAGCCTCGCTTCCGAATCCATCAATAATCGGCGTTGGATTCCATCGCATAGCATCAAGCACGCCGCGTAATTCACGCAATTCCACTTGGTTTCCGTTGTGCTCAAGGGTTGAATCACCAACAATTTCACCACACAGGCGAACAGCCATCGGCCCACACGTTGCCTCGACCAACGTTTTCATTGGCTTCTCCTCTTTTGCGAGTAATGCAAGTGGCAAGTGCCAACCAATATGTGGGTCTTCGGGCGGCAGAGCGCCGTGCGTTGAAAGCAAGACTCCAGCGTGGTGGCCAATTGAAACCGCGCTTTGTGCAACTTCACTCGTTTCATCAAGCCGAGTTCCAATCGGAACATTTCCGACTGCCTCCGACAGCGCGACGGCATTCGTAAAAGCTTGCAGGGTTCGCTCTGGTTGTTCTTCCCACCACGTGGGTGGAACCAAAAAATCAACACCCGAAGCGTGGAGCCCTAATCGCTTGAGGGTTGACGCCAAATCACGCCACCCTGACGATGAAATATCGACAAAATCTTCGTGCAAAACGTCGAGTTGAACGCGCTGGATTCCGCAATCGGACATCGCTTGTAAGACTTCTCGTGCTGTGCCTGTGCCTGAGCGCATTGAAATTGCAATCTCTTGTGCCATGAGTGGTAAGATAGTCCATAAATGGGACTAGATACACAGATAGAAATATGTTTTGAAGCAAACGGTGTCAATGCCGAGCAAGCGAGCTCGCTACCTTCCATTGGTTGTGGTGGTGAATGCATCTTCGTTGGACGAACCAGACCAGAGCACAATGAGACACATGGCAAACTTCTTGCACTGCAATACGATTGCTACCAAGAGATGGCTGAAGTGGAACTTCGCAAAATTGCAGAAGAAGCCATCAACCGATTTGAAGTTCGACATGTTCGTGTGACCCACAGTGTGGGTCGTGTTGGAATTGATGAGGCGAGTGTTGTCATCGCCGTCGCAAGTGACCACCGCGATGATGCCTTTACCGCGTGCCGTTTCATGATTGACTTACTCAAACAGCGCGTACCTATTTGGAAACAAGAAATGTGGGCAGATGGGACAACATGGAAAGATGGCGTTCCACTTGCGACTCCATGAAACGCAATCTTTTCATCGTTCTATTTTTCCTGGGTCTTGGCTGTTTTGCGTATGCTCTTTTCTGGCTCAATCCTGAAATCAAAGCACTTCTCAAACAATACAACTATCTTATTTCTTTCGGGCTCCATGAAGAATCAAAGTTCTACATAGTTGAAGCCATGGCACTCTCCAAATGGGTAGTACCGATTGCTGTGCTAGGGTTTATGCTTATTGCACCGTTCGTTTACTCTCTCTTCACACAAGGTCAACATGACGAAAAAAAGTGAACGTGCGCAACAGCTATTCAAAGTGCTACAGAAGCGCTATCCAAACGCACACTGTGCGCTGGAGTACAGCTCGCCATTAGAGTTATTGTTTGCCACTATTCTTTCGGCGCAGTCAACGGACGTCGGCGTCAACAAAGCAACACCTGCGTTATTCAAAGCATTTCCTACAGTGCAAGACTACGCAAATGCATCGCCTGAAAAGATTGAACCCTACATTTCCTCGATTGGGCTCTTTCGTGGCAAAGCGAAATCCCTTTACACATCAGCAAACATGATCATCGATGAGTTTGACGGAAAAGTTCCCGACAACATGAAAGACCTTGTCAAACTTCGCGGCGTTGCACGAAAAACAGCAAACGTCGTGCTTGGAAACGCTTTCAACAAGAACGAAGGCGTTGT
>CAZURP010000055.1:7955-8749 GCA_964623715.1 uncultured Isosphaeraceae bacterium
CCACACGTCGGCCGGCTCGCGCAACGGTTTGGTTTAACAAAAGAGACAAAACCAGACAAAATTGAAAAAGATTTAATGGCGCTCTTTCCCCAAGCAGATTGGACGATGCTGAGCCATCTACTTGTGTGGCACGGCAGGCAAGTGTGCAAAAAACGTGGCGGAACCTGCGCCAAAGATGCAATCTGCAAAAAGTATTGCAATAACGCGGCTCTTAGTGCATAGCAACAACGCCAACCACTCCCGCTGCAGAAACGAAGCCGACAGAACCATCGAAGAGTGGAATCAGTTGCACAATTGGTCCCGCAAGTTGCAAGCCGACTAAAATCGGTTCTTCTTCACGCTGACCAACAACATAAACACCGTTCTCGGTGCCAAACCAAAAATCACCTGAAATCGGAACAACAGTGGTTGCGGGCGATGGAAGCACTAATTGCATGTTGCCTTGGGAAGTGTGCATTGTCACCGAACCATCTTCTTCAATTTCAGCCTCAGCACCGAGCACAACAGCGCTCTTTGGCACATGAACTGTTTGCATAAACGCAGAAGTATGATCAGAATAACAGGGGCTCAGCTCGCCACCAAAAGAATAATAGAGTGAGCCATCATCGCTTTCGACTTGCACACCGCGCCCATCAAAAAAACCTGCCTGTAGCGCCGTATTTGTTGGGACGACTCGAAAAAGTGTTCGCCCAACACCACCGCTATCATTTTCGATTCGAAACAGGCCGTAACCAAAATCTCCACAAAGTGCGAAATAATTTGAAGCCACGACGCCAACGGAGCGAACGCCTTCA
>CAZURP010000056.1:0-8728 GCA_964623715.1 uncultured Isosphaeraceae bacterium
AAATTTTGCTCACGCTTGCACCAGTTGTTCCTTGATGGATGACTCCTTCACCAATGACTGCTGAAATTGTTTCATCAAGAGCTGGAAGGGTAGCAATACCAGCAATTGGTTTTTCATCGAATTCGAGCCCAATGAGCGTACCAAAGAGTGGGACCCCTCTTGCGAAGGCTGCCGTGCCATCGATAGGGTCAACAACCCAGCGGTACCCGCTGGAGCCGGCAACTTCACCGTGTTCTTCGCCAAGAAAACCATCATCGGGGAAGAATTTGCACAGCGATGTACGTGCGAGCATCTCGGCCTCTTTGTCCACGTTGGTTACTTCAGAACCATCTTTTTTATGCGAAACAGTGAAGTTTTTTGTAAAAAAATGAGATAAAACGAACGTCGCTGTGTTTTGCGCCGTAGCGTGTAAAGCCCTTATTCGCAGTGCATTATCAATCATGAGAGGAGTATCCTACCACCGACATCTGAGTCCTATAACGGCATTAACCCCCGAATAACCGGTATTTTCAAGGCGCCAGATGTGTTTTTACGATTGTCTTACCTAGATTAACACAGAGTGCATCCAAAACCATTGTTTATAACTGCTTTATTTATATCATGTTACGAAGTGGTGGTACAATAGAACGCTTGCCTTGGTGGGCACGCTACACAGTAGTCATGAGCATGAGAACGAATACTTTCCATTCCATTCATCGATACATAGCAATCCTTACGATTGCTGTGCTCGGTGCAGTTGCTCCCGCAGATACAATTGCTGTGCCAAAACAGGTCTCCACGATTCAGGAAGCAATTGATCTAGCTCAAGGCGACGATGTGATTATTGTTGCTCCGGGGCGCTACAACGAAGCAATCAATTTCAAGGGAAAAGCGATTACCCTAAAAAGTAAAAAGGGCTCTGCGTTGACAACTATTGACGGGTGGAATTTGCAAGATAGTGTTGTCAAATGCATTAGTGGCGAAGGTCCAAGTACCGTACTCGACGGATTTACAATCACGGGCGGCACGGGCAACGAAGATTTGTACTCCAAAAAGGAAGCCGTTGGCGGTGGGCTTCTCTGTTTACACTCAAGCCCGACCATTATGAACTGTATTTTTGTGAGCAATGAATCGAAATACCAAGGCGGTGCGGTTTTTAACGGCTCGCGATCAAACACTGTTTTGCGAAACTGCATTATTAAAGACAATGTTTCAGAGCGAGGCGGTGGTTTTTACAACAGCCGCGGTCGTCCAGAAATTATCGATTGCGAAATTTCATTTAACAATGCAAGGTACGGCGGTGGAGGCATGTACAACTTTGGCTCTGATGTCCGAATTGTTGATTGCACTTTTGAACATAACCGCGCTGAATATAATGGCGGTGGTATTTACGATTACGATAGCGGCGGTCGACTCATTGCGACAGTCTTTAGAGACAATGTTGCACTTTATAATGGCAACGCGATGTACCGTGGGTATAAGAGCGCAACAGTTCTCGAAGAGGACTGCACATTCATTATGGATCACGACACTATTTCCGGTTCAGGCGGCTACATGGTTGCGCAGGGAAAACAAACTGGCGCATGTTGTGTCGGCACTGGTTGTTTGATTGTTGACGAACGATCTTGTGTAAAAGCTGGAGGTTCGTGGCTTGGGCAAAACACTTCTTGTGAAGACACACTTCTTGCGTGTCCTGAACCAAACACCGGTGACATTAATACTGACGGTGTTGTGGACATGATGGACCTTGTGCTTGTGATGACAAGCATGAACACAAATATTAAGAATTAATCCACTCTTGCAAAAGAGTGTGAAGTGCCGCAGCTGGAAGAGACTGCGGCATTTTTTTTGCACAGAGAGGCGCTATGAGTATTGGTGAAGGTGCACCCATCGACGGAGTTCTGCCGTGCGAACCTTTCACCTTAGATGAATCCATCGTGATGACGTCTAGTAGCGTATTGCTTCCGAGTTTTTTCTTAAGAAGTTTCAACGCAATTCGTGCCTTCGAGCCACGCCACCCATCAGCGAGGAAGAGTTCACGGGGATCGTATCCAGGCTTGGCATGAATGTTTACGGTTGTTTGGTAGTCAGGTGCTTTTGCGTCATCTTCCCACCAGTCGTGCGAGAACCACTTGTCATGGTTTGCAACAGCGATGATGTCACCACATCGTTCGTGCGCAAGCGAGCCACGTTCATCACCTACATAGACAAACTCAACACCATCAGTGTCTCGAAGTACATCTGCTACCTTGTTTATGTTCGCTTCATTTTTTACATACACATGCGCAACTTGGTGATCTGACACAGCGAAACATTCGCTTGCACCTGCATCAAGGTATTCTCTGCTTAGTTCTTCTCGAATGGTGAGCAATGCATGCTTACGCAGTTCGCGGTTGATTGCAACAGCACCGTTGACTTCTTCAATACCGTACTCGCTCAGAATACATACTTGGACGCCTTGTTGTTGGTAGTGTTCGATGAGTCGGCCCACTTCAGTGTCGACTGCTTGCAGTTCATTTGCAATGTTTGCGTGATTTGGACCAAGTTTTTGCAGTGCGTAATCAAGGTGTGGAATGTATACAAGTGTGAGTGTTGGTTGATGCGACTGATCGACCTCAATGGTAGCGTCAACAATCCAATGCGTTGATTTGATACTTGCCATCGGCCCCCAAAAGTGAAAGAGCGGGAACTGTCCAAACTTTTCTTGCAGTGACTTCCTGAGTGACTTGGGAGTTGTCCAAATGTCGGGAATCTTTCGACCGTTTGCGCAGTAGATTGGTCTTGGCGTTACAACAACGTCAGCAGAGGAGTACATGTTGAACCACCAGAACATATTTGCTACTGTGAAATTTGGATTCTTGACTCGCAGTGCTTCCCAAATTTTTTCTCCCTGAACAAGTTCGTTCGATTGCCTCCAGAAAGAAGTTTCTTTCGATTCGCGGTCATGCCAACCGTTTGCAACTATGCCGTGCTCTGCGGGAGATTTGCCAGTGAGAATTGAACTTTGCACAGTGCAGGTTACAGCGGGCAGCGGGGGTTCGAGTGAACTGATGGAAGAAGCGTTCGCAAGTGCAGTGATATTGGGCGTGTGTTCGCCGAGGTATGACTCTGTTAAACCGACGACATTAATGACTGCAATGCGTTTCATGTTCCGAGGATTTTACGGTGAAACCCGACCGTGATGATGAAGCAAACGACACATAATCCAGCGATTACATATTGTTCAATGGTTGTAGCAAGTACGCAGTCAAGAAGGCAGAACCCGGAAAGTATTCGGTGCATGCCATCCATTTTTTTGTTTGCGTTGAAATCAATCCAAGCGCGCCAAATCCAATACACCATGCAAGCGAGTGGAATAACAGCAGGCCACGCCGTTGGCAGTTGTGTGGCAACGACATAAAGAGGGGGGAGCAACAACAACCAAGTAACCCAAGCTAAACTTGTATCTTTCTTATTTTCAAATCGACCGATGAAGGTGAGCATTGCGGTGTAGAGAGCGAGTGCAGAGCAGAATGTCAAAAGTAACGTAAGGTCATTTGCATGCTCTGGATTTGCGACAATGATGTACACAAGCCCTCGGCAGAGTGCCATGAATAAGATTGCAGGTAGTAACCAGCGGTGGAAAAAGGTATAGAGGAGTACCGCTGCGACAAGAAGTATTAGACCATTTGCTGCACCGTGTCCAAAGCCAAAAACAGATACTGCCCCAAGGAGAATTAATCCTATTGCCCATGCTGTGAATCGAGGGATAACCCCAGACGGGATGGGTCTGTCTGGACGATGTTTCTTGTCATGTATTGCATCAAACGCGTCGTTGAGAACCATGCCTGCAAAGTAGACCGCCAGAATACAAATTGCGAAAAATAGGTCGAAGCTTGGATTCCAAGTGAAGTACTCGCTTTGCATCTGCATTGCAATTGCAGTGCCCACCAAGATGTTGCTGATGATCGTTGGTGCGTTGCTGATACGCATCATCCCAAGCCACGCTTGTGATTTGCTTATGGTTCTATGTGCTTCGATGCCCATGCAAGTTCCTCTGTGATTGATGCAACAAGTTCGACTTCTTGCAATTCAGTTGGCATTACGCTCCAAGTATACGTTTCAACTTCCCAATCGGTTGCTCCTGCTTCCTTCAGAACAGGAATGGACGCAATCAAATCGTGCTGTGTTGTATGCAGACCACCAAATTGCTTTTTGTGAATCGGCACATGGAAGTGCACTCTGCAATTACCAGACTGCAACTCGATTGGAACATTGGAAAAATGTTCAAAGAACAAAACATCTTCTTCAGTTTGAATAGTCGTTTGGTGTAAGTATGTTTGTTCATCGAGTATGAAGGTGGTGTTTCCTTCTGCCGACAACTCAAACTCAATAGCCGATGCGAGTTGTACTTTGCCGATTGCAAGCCCAACGTTTTTATAATTTTCAACGCACCCCTCTGCCGTCTCTCGCATAACGGCAGCATGACATGTGTCATGGCAGACACGAATGTAACGCCTTGCACGTTCGTCGTCCTTGAAATGTGTTGCAAAAAATTCGCATAACTCTTTGCTTTTCTGTAATCGGCAGCCTGGCTCAGTCTCGATGTCGAGGTGTATGCACTTGCTTGTTTGTTGTTCGATTTCTTCGAGAGCGTCAATACACATGCGCAGCTGGCTCACACAATCTTCGTCACTAAATGTATCGTTGTTCCAGCCAAGGGGCAATGTGGAAATGCCCGCATCTTTTTGACCAGTGATTGTCGCAAGAATATGGGCAAGACGAACGGTGTATTCGAGTCGAGAAGCTTCAGCCCAATCTGGTTTGTAGACTTTGTGCCGAACACGATTTTGGTGAAAATTCGAAAATGGAAAACCGTTAAACGTGAAGGGTTGCAAATTGTATTCTTGAAGCGTGTCTTTAAGCAGGGCAATATCAACTTCGCGGGAAGCTGTATCTGAAAGCCACAGCCCAACACCAAGTGGAGCGGATACGTTTTGTTGAACGTGCGAGGCATACTTTTTTAGATTTTCAAGAACATCGACGAAAGAATCCCCGCTATGCACATTGGTGCAGTAACCAAGCATTACTCGACAGAAAACTTTCCACTTTGCGATAGAAAAGAAAGCGGGTTGTCATACGAAATAGTATCAATCAATGCTTGTGAGTGACCACGGCTTGCGAGTTCAACGCGGCATTTAGGCACGGCAAGTGGATCGCTTGGCCCCCAATCGCCAGCTGAGTTAATCCACAATCGGTCTGTGCCATGCATTTCGATAATGTCTGCTGCACGTTGCGGAGTACATTTACTGTCTGGGTATAACGTCATGCCTGCCCAGAAACCTCGATCGAGCACTGCCCGAACGGTGTGTTCTTCGACGTGATCAATCAACACACGGTTTGGGTCAAGTGAGGTGTTCTCAATAGCATCCATGATGAGATTTGTTCCCTTGCGTTTGTCCTCAAGGTGAGGCGTGTGTACAAGGACAAGTTGGTTCAAACTCTGCGCGAGTGCCAGTTGTTCTTCAAGAATGATTAATTCATTTTTGCTGTTTTTGTTTAGACCAATCTCGCCTATGCCAAGGACATTGTCGCACTCAAGAAAGTCAGGAATGATAGAAATAACTTCGCGAGCAAATCCTACGTCTTCTGCTTCCTTTGGATTTATGCAAAGCCAGCAATGGTGATTGATTCCGTATGTTGCCGCTCGTTTTGGTTCGGTATCCGTAAGTTGTCGGTAGTAATCGAAAAAGCCTTGCGCGCTACTTCGGTCAAAACCCGCCCAAAACGCAGGCTCGGTAATTGCAATACAGCCCGCTTGTGCCATATTTTGATAATCATCTGTCGTGCGAGAGACCATGTGAATATGTGGATCGATGTACGCCATTACGAGGTCGGCGGTGGTGCACCGCTTGCGCCTTTCATGCCAGCTCGTTCAATAGGTTCAGTTGTTTGATCACTGAGCAAGTCGAGGATACGCTGTGTTCGCCCCTCTTTACCGGATTGTAATTCTTTGATGCACGACAGCAACGCTTCAATACGAAAATCCGAAGTGGTCTCGCCGCTTCGGTCGATCCGATCAAGAAATGCAGCAATATCTAACACTTTTGCGCGGTGCTCTAAAAAATATCGATCGACAATCTCTTCTTTTGTCATGTTACTTGCCATGTGTGTAGATTCTACATGAGTTCATCGATGGCTTGTCGGACAACGGATGCATCAAGTGCATGCACATCAATCGGTTCACCTATGCCTTTAAGCATGAGGAGAGTGAGTTGGCCGCCGAGGTGCTGCCTAAACTCTTCGATGCCCTCGAGCAACGCATCGTCAAGCAAGTCGCAATGTGCAGTGGGTAACCCAAGGGCCTGCAGGAGAGAGATTGCGCGACAAGCCGTTTCGTCGTCAAGTAGTCCAAGACCAACACTGCAACGAATGTCGATTGCGAGCCCAATGGAAACAGCCTCGCCGTGTGTGAGTGCGTGATCTGTCATCTGCTCTAATTTATGCCCAGCCCAATGACCGAAATCTAGCGGTCGAGCATCAAGGCGCTCAAATGGATCTCCTTCATTTGTAATATGCTCGAAGTGCAAAATGGCAGAATTTTTGATTACACGGGCTATTGTTTTAATGTCTCGCTGAACGAGTTTCTCAGAGCACGATTCAATCTCGTGAAAAAAATCCGCGTCTTTTACGAGAGCAACTTTTACTGCTTCGCTTAAACCAGAGCGCCAATGTTGGTCATCGAGTGAAGCAAGTAGTCGAGTGTCGTTTACGACAGCAAAGGGTGGATCAAAGACGCCAACAAAGTTTTTCTTGCCGAAATAGTTCACCGCATTTTTAACCCCAATGCCAGAATCACACTGCGCAAGTGTCGTTGAAGGCATTCGAATAACTGGTATTCCTCTGTGCGCAATAGAAGCGGCGTAGCCGACAGCGTCAAGCACCGCACCACCTCCTATGACCAGAACACAAGATCGTCTACAAAGATTATTTGTATTCAACGACTCTAAGACAAGGTCAACAACTTGCATGTTATTTTTTGCGTCTTCTCCTCCTTGGACAACGAGTGGGTCAGCGTGCTCAAATTCACTTGAAGAAATCCAACTATGCAACGTGTCACAGAACACAGAATTATTTGCACGAACGCCATCATCAATGACGGTCAATATTTTCAGAGGTGCAAGTTCTTGAAAAAGTGTAGGGAGCGTTCCATCTGAAAAGGCGTTATCTGAGAACCGTAATCGGTGTGTCCACGAAACAGAAAACGAGGCATCCATTGAATCTTTCTCATTCATTATTCAGGCGCTTCCATGTCAGGGAGTGGTATGTCTGGTGACCAATCAAGCCAATCTTCGTCAAACTTCTTGAGTGCAAACGCATGTCCTTCTTCTGCAAGTTCGCCAAAAAGGGTGGGAGTTGCGATCGTTATTCCACCCTTGATAAGCGAAGCGATTGGACCAGCATGGAGTCTAAATCCAGTAATACTAGCCTCGAAGTTTATTCCGCTTACATTCCAAAACTTCGTATTTTTTCGAATAATCGGCGCATATTGTCTTTCAATGATGAAGCCCATGCGAACTTCTGAAGCATTCGAGGACAAATCAATAGTTGTGATTTTACCGATTTGAATCCCACGGTAGTACACAGGCGCTCCAACAGCAATTCCCTCACTCGAGTCTGCGGTAACTGCAAATGCTTTTCCATTTTGGGTTTGCGGAAGAAGTGAACCTGTAAAAGTAAAAGCTGGTTCTCCTTTTCCAGGAGCAACTTGTACGTATCTCGGACCAACAATCGTGTCGAGACCGCGGAACCCCTCGAGCGTCATTTCAGGATGTACGATCCACCAGGAACTATCTTCGACTGCAAGCGGTGAAGCAGAACCGTGCAACCTTGCTGTGACAACAACGTTCGCGTTGTCAGCAGTCAAGTCCAGTTGTTCGACTCTACCAACAATGGCTCCTCGATACATTATGGGTGAGTCAATAGTGAGTCCATTTGCATTTTCAAAAATTATGGTGACAACCGGACCTTTTTGTAATTGCCATCGAACAAAGAGCACAAGAGAAATACCAAGAGCAACAGCAGGAGCGATCCATGAAAGCGACCGTTTTTTTTGTGAGTTATGTATGATGGTAGCTGTTGGTGTTTCAGTCACGTGCGGGTTCCTCCCTTTCCCACAATAATCGAGTATCAAAATTTGCGGACGCAATCATTGTCAAAACAACAACACTTGCAAATGCAATGATGCCTGGTTCTGGTCGTATTGTGGCAATTGTCCCAAGTTTAACGAGCGCAACAAGCATCGCAACAAGAAAAACATCAAGCATTGACCACCGTCCGATGATTTCGATCCACCGGATGAGAACAGAGTTCTTTCTCGAATTTTGTTTTTTGTGCGAAGAACATAGATAGAGTAGACCAACAATTTTTGCAAGCGGAATCACAATGGAACAGAGAAAGACAAGGGTTGCAACCGAGTAGGTTCCACTGTGCCACAGTTCCACGGTCCCACTCCAAATTGTGCTTTCAGACTTGTACCCCATCTTGGAGAGTGAAAGTATTGGCAAAAGATTTGCGGGGATAAATAAAATAAGCGCAGCGATCGAGAACGCCATGGTGCGTTGTGTTCCTCTTGGAATATGCGTATGTAGTGTTCCACCACATCTTGCGCATTGCGCTTGGCATTCCATGGGTATTCTCGGCAGAACTTGCACTTGCCCGCAATGCTTACATGTAATGTTCGAAATGGCAGAAATGTTCTTATTCGACA
>CAZURP010000057.1:0-8702 GCA_964623715.1 uncultured Isosphaeraceae bacterium
TCGTTGGTGAAGTAAACAAGCACTTGGGAGGCGGACGCGTTCGTTGCGTTTCACTCGGTAGTACTGACGGCCTTTGCCGTGGTCAAGAATGTATTGACACCGGTGCCCCAGTAAAAGTGCCGGTTGGCGCAGGCGTTCTTGGTCGCGTGTTCAACTTGTTCGGTGATCCAGTCGATGAGCGAGGTCCTGTTGAGCACGAAAAACGAATGCCAATTCACGCAACCCCTCCGCAAATTTCAGATCTCAACCCTAACTCTGAAATCCTTGAAACAGGCATTAAGGTCGTCGACCTTCTCTGCCCGTTTGTTCGTGGTGGCAAGATTGGTTTGTTCGGTGGTGCTGGTGTTGGTAAGACGGTTATTATTCAGGAAATGATTGCTCGTGTCGCACGAGACTTCGACGGCTACTCAGTGTTTGCTGGCGTGGGCGAGCGAACACGTGAAGGCAATGACCTTTGGCTTGAAATGCAAGAAGCACAATTTACCAACGACGAAGGTGAAACAGTCTCAGTCCTCGATAAGGTTGCGATGGTCTTCGGTCAGATGAACGAACCACCGGGCGCTCGACTTCGCGTTGCGCTCTCTGCACTCACTATGGCGGAAGACTTCCGCGATTCATCTGGTAAAGAAACCCTTCTTTTTGTTGACAATGTTTTCCGCTTTACACAAGCTGGATCAGAAGTATCAGCACTCTTGGGGCGTATGCCATCCGCGGTGGGGTACCAACCAACACTTTCCACAGAAATGGGTGAACTACAAGAACGAATTACATCAACAAGCAAAGGTGCGATTACTTCTGTGCAAGCGATTTACGTGCCTGCAGATGACTTGACAGACCCTGCGCCCGCGACAACCTTTGCTCACTTGGATGCATTCGTTGTGCTTGAACGTAAAATTGCTGAAAAAGGTATTTACCCAGCGATCGACCCACTTGCATCTTCATCACGTATTCTTGACCCACAAGTTGTTGGCGACCGTCATTACGACGTGTCACGACGTGTTCAAACAATCCTACAGCGGTACGCCGACTTGCAAGACATTATTGCGATTCTCGGTGTTGACGAATTGTCTGAAGACGACAAGCTCACAGTTGCCCGCGCACGTCGAATCGAACGGTTCCTCAGCCAACCATTCCACGTTGCTGAGCAATTCACCGGCTTCCCAGGCGTAAACTCTTCACTGGAAGAAACAATCGATTCTTTCGAACGGTTGTGTGACGGCGAAGGCGACGATCTTCCAGAATCAGCGTTCATGTACGTTGGAACGCTTGAAGACGCAAAAGCCAAGGCAGAGGCCATGGCTGCAGCGGTTGCATAAACTACATACTCCACAACTCACAGGGCCCTCAACAATTGTTGTGGGCCCTGTTTCGTTATACACTACGTGGCTCAAAACAAAGGAATACTCATGTTTATTAACACCGTACTTTTAACAACCACTCTACTTACATCAGCACTCTTTGCCGACCGAACAATCCCCGCAACGCCAGAGGAGTTAACAGCGCGAGTTGAACAAGCGTTCGCAAACGCAGACGTTGAAGTCGAAGCAATCATTGCTGTACCAGATGACCAACGAACGTTTGCTAATACAGTCGGTGCACTTGATGACATGATGGCGCGGCTCGATGGCGATGCGAACATGATGGCATTTATGGCGTACGTGCATGAGGATGCAGACATCCGAGCAGCTGCACAAGGTGCAGAGCAAATGTGGTCTGACTGGTCGATAGATTTTGCAACAAACGAAGACTTGTACAACGCAATTAAATCGTATTCGGACACAAACCCAAATCTTTCAGGTGAGCAGGCGAGGATGCTCGAGCACACAATGCGTGACTACCGGCGAAGCGGAATGTCCTTATCTCCAGAAGACCGTGAAAAGTTAAAGATTATTCAAAAAGAACTCGGTACATTAACGATTGAGTTCGATACAAACATTCGAGAAGACAAAACGGTTGTGCCCATTCCAATTGGAGGTCTTGAAGGCGTTCCACAGGATGTCATAGGTAGACTCGACGTTGTTGATGGTAGTTATCAAGTGACACTCGACTACCCAACATTTGGACCAGTCCTCGATTATTGCTCCGTTTCAGAAACACGAAAAGCAGTTCGGTTTGCGTATTCAAAACGTGCGGGCCAAGAAAACGTGTTGCTTCTTGAGCGCATTCTCAAATTGCGTGATGAAGCTTCTGATTTGCTTGGGTATGCAACCGCAGCCGACTATGAAACCGAAACGAAGATGTCAAAAAATGCTGCTACCGTTGCTGACTTCTACAAAAAACTCCGACCCGTTGTTCGTAAAAAGGCAGAAAAAGACTGGGCAGAACTCCTCGAGGCGAAACGAACAGATACCGGGGACGAGGCAGCAGAATTTTATCCATACGACTTTAGTTACTACTATGAAAAGATTAAGAACGACAAATACTCGGTTGATTCACAAAAGGTACAAGAATACTTGCCGCTGCAAAACGTGATGGACGGTTTGTTTGAGATTACACAATTGTTGTACGGTATTGAATATCGGGAGGTGACCGCTATTGCAGAAGAACGCGGGACCCCCCTTTGGCACGATGATGTTCGTTTGTTTGAAGTCTGGGTTACAAAAACAGGCGACCAGCTTGGGGAGTTTTACATTGACTTACACCCAAGGGACAACAAGTATTCGCACGCAGCGCAGTGGGGATTGGTACAGCATAAAGTTTGGGAAGATGGCACCGTTCAACTTCCAGTTGCTGCGCTTGTTTGTAATTTCACAAAACCAACGGCAGACAAACCATCGCTCATGACGCACGATGAGGCGGAAACCTTCTTCCATGAATTTGGTCACTGTTTGCACACTATTTTGAGTGAAGCAGAAATAGCTGGTTTTGCCGGCACAAGTGTTGAACGCGACTTTGTTGAGGCGCCTTCGCAAATGTTTGAAGAGTGGGTGTGGACCCCCGAAACATTAAAGCTGTTTGCGCGACATTATGAAACGAATGAACCAATGCCAGACGAACTTATTGAAGGCATGATTGCTGCGAAGAATTTGCAAAGCGGCGTTAAAACCGAAGGGCAAATTTTCTTAGGCATGGTTGATCAGGCATACCACACCGACACTGACGGTGTTGTTGACACAACGCAAGTGGGCTATGACGTGCACGACGAAGTTCGTATGTATCCGCACACACCGGGTTCGCATTTCCAAGGGAGTTTTGGTCACCTAACTGGATACCAAGCTGGCTATTACGGTTACATGTGGTCGCTTGTGTATGCACAAGATATGTTCCAAAGATTTAAAGAACTTGGCATGCTTAGTCCTGAAGCAGGCGCGTACTACCGTAAGAAGATTTTGTCCAAGGGTGGCACAGAAGATAGCCTTGACCTTGTTCGTGCGTACCTTGGTCGTGAACCATCGATGAACGCTTTTTTGGAATCGCTTGGTCTGGAGGTAGAAGCGCCCACTCTTCCCGGAGATGCAGTGAGCGGTGAACCCGAACGATCCACAACCGGTTTGGAATGGTGGGTTATCAACGAAGGGTGCGAGGGTGGAGAATCGCCAGCAACAACTGCGAAAGTAAAAGTGCATTACACGGGCTGGCTTGAAGATGGCACGAAGTTTGATTCAAGCGTCGACCGTGGACAACCTGCTGTATTTCCGCTGAATCGTGTCATCCGCGGTTGGACAGAAGGTGTCAGCGGAATGAAAGCTGGCGAAAAAAGAAAATTCAGGATTCCGGCTCATTTAGCGTACGGCTCGCGAGGAAGACCAAGTATTCCCGCGAATTCAACTCTTATTTTCGATGTCGAATTGTTAGACATCATTGACTATGCAAAGGTACCCCCAATGGAACAACTACCAGGTGATTCAGTAACAGGCGACATTTCAACTAGCGATACAGGACTTCAATGGTATGACATCACCGAAGGCGATGGCGAAACTCCAGAAAGCGCAGCGAGTACAGTTGAAGTGCATTACACGGGCTGGCTCACAGATGGCACAAAGTTTGATTCGAGTGTTGATCGTGGTCAAACCATCGAATTCCCACTCAATGGCGTGATTGCTGGGTGGACCGAGGGTGTTGGCTCGATGAAGGTTGGCGGGAAGCGCAAGCTCATCATTCCTGCGGATCTCGGCTATGGCGCAGCAGGCGCGGGCGGTGTAATCCCTGGCGGCGCAACCCTCATTTTCGACGTTGAACTCGTCTCCACCAAATAAACGACCCGCGGGATTGTTTATTGTTCATACAACATGTTCGCGACAATTAGCGACAATACAAAGCTGAAACGAAGCAAACACCCGTTCATTGTCGGGTGTTTGCTTTTGGGCCTTGCTGCAATTCCAGACGCCATGGTCGTCCCCGTACTAAAGGATTTGACCGTTGATCGGTTTGGGGTGTCAGAGGGCACAGCGCACTACTTTATGGCTATCAATATGCTTGGGGCAGTGTTTGCGATAGGCGCCCTGGCTGTGTTGAAACGCCGTTTTTCATCCTCGGTCTTGTTTGTAGCCGCGGCGCTGATTTCGGCGGCACTAATGGCATGCATGGCAGTTACACACTCTTGGGCCGCGTTTTTGGCGCTTCGGTGCCTTGAAGGCGGCGCGGATTTGCTTTTACTCGCCATTCCCTTTCGATTGATAGCGGGCTCAGGTAAACAAGAACGGTATGCTGGTCGAATGGGCGGGGGCTTTACAGCAATGATGGTGGCCCTTGCAATTGGCGTTGGATTTGGAAGTGCTATAGGGAGCGAATCAGCTCAATCGGTTTTATGGGCAGGCGCCTCGATAATGGTCGTACTTTCTCTAATTGAGCTGATATTGCGCCGAACGGTTGATAATTTGCCGCCTTCTCCCCTTCCCGCCCCCCACCACTGCCCTCTCGTCCCAACAGAATGGGTGGGTGCAGGTTTTTACGCGATTGACCGCGGACTTGCGGCGATTGTGTCGACATCGTTGCCGATATTGCTGTCTTCTGGCTTTAATATCACTAAAATGACTTTGGGTGTTGCGTTGGTCGGTATGTTTCTGTCGTTAGCGGCATTTTCTGCTCCAGCGGGCGTCCTTGCAGATAGGTTTGGCGGCGGTAAAATTCGTCTCATTTCCTCTGTGATGTGCGGGGTTGCCCTTGCGGGTCTTGGTCTGATGGCGTGGTTACCACCCGAAGTGATATTGGTCCCCTGTTTATTGATGTACGGCGCGGGTGCTTCTGGGCTCTTGCCATCAGCCTTTTCAATTGCCGTCCGACAAGACGCCTCCAATCTTGTCTTTAGTTCCCTGCAAGCAGCTGGTCAGGCGGGCTATGCCGCGGGCGTCCTTGGTGGGGGTTTGCTTATTACAGTGGTTGCGCTCCCCCCCGATTTGATGCTTTCTCGGATGTTTCCAATAGCGGGTGCACTGTTTATTCTTTGCAATTGTGTGTTGCTGATTCTCCTGCAACAGATGTCCAAGGGGTACGCTAAGTAGGTGAAAAAATTACTCGTCATTATTAGTGCAGGAACCATATTGCTCCTTGGCGCTGTTGGCGTGGCTTATTGGTTGAGTTGGCAACCACAAGCTTGGTATGACCCGCCCGATTACTCTCTACCAGAAGTGAAAATGCTCGCTGACAAAGCGGAGTATCGCCTGAACGAAGAATTTCATAAGGTGCGTCCAATAGAAGACGTTTGGCGACTTCGAATCACGGATGAAGCGATGAATACATGGCTCTCTGGTCGCCTCGAGGGCTGGCTCACGCATGACCAAGAATTAGAAATGCCCCCTGAGCTTGTTTCACCACAAGTTCATGCCACCTCCGAGGGCATCTGGATTGCCGCGATGGTCGACGTGAACGGTAATACTTTTAGACCAATCGCACTCCAACTCTGGGTAGCGATTGAGAGAGGAGTTGTAACGGTTTTCCCGACGTCAATTCGGCTTGGGAGGGTACCGATTCCAGTTTCCGTATTCGAACAAATGATCAAAGATGTGCAACAAAAAACAGGGGATATCAGCTCTATAGTTCCCTTGATGGATGATCGTGAAGTAGAAATTCAGTCAATTCTGTTTGAAGAGGGCGCCTTGGTGCTTACTTGCCAAACGCATCTCCCACAGTAAAAACCAACTCTCTACAATACCTAAACTATGCCCACGATTACGATAGACGGAAAACCGCTCGAGTTTGAACAAGGTCAATCGATTCTTGATGTTGCGCACAACAACGAGATGGAAATTCCTCATTACTGTTACCACCCATCGTTAAGCGTCGTTGCAAGTTGCCGAATATGTCTTGCTGAAGTTTGGGCTCCAAACCCTCGCAACGACAACAAACTTGAACCAATGCCCAAGTTGTTGCCAACATGCCAAACACCAGCTGGAGATGGGCAAGTTGTGTACACGTCTTCGCCAAAGGCGACCGCGAATCAAAAAGCAGTTATGGAAATGTTGTTGAACCACCACCCGATCGATTGCCCAACGTGCGATCAGGCGGGCGAGTGTGACCTTCAAGATTACGCGTACGAATATGGCAGGGGCGAACGCCGTTGCGACACAGAAAAAATAACACAGTCCAAAAAAGATATTAGTGACAACATCATGTTGTACGGCGACCGTTGCATCATGTGCACTCGCTGTGTTCGCTTTGCAGATGAAATCACTGGAACAAGCGAACTGTATATCGATGGCCGCGGCGCAAAAGAATGCATCGATGTTTTTCCAGGTGAGGGAATAAACAATGAGCTCAGCGGAAACGTGATAGATATTTGTCCTGTTGGCGCAATGCTCGATAAAGACTTTATGTTTCAACAACGTGTTTGGTTTTTGAAAACGGTGCCTTCGATTGACCCACTCACAAGTAGTGGCGACAATATTGTGATCGAACACAATAACAACCAGGTCTACCGTGTAAAGCCACGCACCAATTTAGCAGTAAATCAATATTGGATTACTGACGAAGTTCGGTATGGCTGGAAGTTTGTGCACGATGAAGCTCGCGTAACCGAGATGGACGATGATGCAGAAATTGTTGCTGCAGCAAAACTACATGAAAGCTCAAGGGTTGCTCTTCTAGTCAGTCCGATGCTCAGCTGCGAGGATGCTTGGCTACTTGGCCAGCTTGTTCGTTCGATTGATAGCGAAGCAATCATTGGTGTAGGCCCCGTACCGTCTGCTGGCGAAGACAAAACATTTAAAAGTGGTTTTACTATTCGTAGCGAAAAAGCGCCAAACGCAAGGGGAGTCCGAAGAGCCCTTGGGGATGTTCTTGCATACGACGAGTGGAAAAAACGAATGGCGGATGCTGACACAGTCGTTGTCACCGGAAACTATCCGGAAAGTTGGGACACCCCCGGAATATCTGAGAGCCAAGTGCTCATACTGATTGACACGATTGCAAATGAACTTACGCAGCGAGCAGACGTCTTTATTCCGGGTGCAACATGGGCAGAAAAAGCCGGTACATTTGAAAATTACGACAACAAGTTACAATTGTTTGAGCGCGCAATCTATCCATTGGGCGACGCGCAGGCTGAGGGTCAAATTGCAATGAATTTGCAATCGCTCGTTGATGACATGGAAGCAACTGTTTTCAACGCAGCAACAGTGCGACGAAGAATGGCAGACGCTGGAGTTGCCGGAATGCTCGAAGTCGAACTTCCGCAAAACACAAACCGTGTTGATACCGATATGCCGCTGTCTGAAGTATAGCTACTCGACGGTGGCAAACTCAGCAGTGAAATGACGAAGGGCACTTGGCTGTTTTGTAATCCGAACGCCCTTGATGGAATCTTTCAACGTGTTGATGTATTCCAAAACCTCTACAACGTAATCGATGTGGCTTTGCGTATACACCCTTCGAGGGAATGCAAGCCGGACGAGTTCCTTATCCGAAAACTTTTCAGTACCATCTGGTTGCTGCCCAAACATCACACTCCCAATTTCACTCGCACGAATCCCTCCCTCAAGGTACAACGTATTTGCCAGTGCCCAGCCCGGATATTGTTCTTGCGGAATGTGCGACAGCCACGCCTTAGCGTCAAGATAAATTGCGTGGCCGCCCGGAGGTTGCAAAATCGGAATGCCCGCTTTAGTCATTCGTTCACCAACATACGCAACAGTACGTACGCGGTATGCTAAGTAATCTTCACGCAGCGCTTCGTACAAACCCGTCGCAACTGTTTCTAGGTCGTAGCCAGCAAGTCCGCCGTACGTCGGAAAACCTTCGGTCAAAATCAACATTGATCGGCACTTCTCAGCAAGCGCGTCATCATTGAGCGCTAGGAATCCACCCATGTTCGCCATGCCATCTTTCTTTGCGCTCATGGTTGCGCCGTCAGCAAGCGAGAAAATTTCACGTGCAATGTCAATCGGCGTTCGATCTTCGTTGCCTTCTTCGCGCAACTTGATAAACCAAGAGTTTTCAGCAAACCGGCACGCGTCAATAAAGAAAGGCACCCCGCGTTCTTTGCAAAGTTTACTTGCTGCGCGAATGTTTTCCAAACTTACAGGCTGTCCGCCGTTTGAGTTATTTGTAATTGTCATCACGACCATCGGTACTTTGTCCGGCCATTGATCTAAAATTGATTTCAATTCGTCGATGTCCATGTTGCCCTTGAAAGGCGCAACACTTTGGGTGTCACCACTTCCGGGGGTTGGGATGTCAACGGCGGTTGCACCGCGCACTTCTATGTTTGCGCGTGTTGTATCGAAGTGCGTGTTGTTTGGAACAACCTGTCCCTCTTCAACGGCAGC
>CAZURP010000058.1:0-8695 GCA_964623715.1 uncultured Isosphaeraceae bacterium
TATGATTTTAGCTGACACCGACCCAGTAACTCGACCCGACATTAATGCACTTATTACTGAGGGTTTAGACCCCCAACTTGAAACAGCGTTGCTCTTACTTCGCGCACAAGCAGTTTCTAGAATCCTTGCAGATCATAGGCACGCATCCATCGACTAAGTCGTCTCGTTCCGCTATCATCGTGGAATGATTTTTCAAACAATTGCACTTACCGTGATGATGCTCGCGTCGTCGCCTGAACATCGATTTGGTCTTACAGAGGCAATGCCTCGTATTGAGGGGACTATTCGAGTTGGCTCTTACAACATGCTTAATTTCTTTGACCAAGTTGATGACCCAAACTTGCAAGGCGACTACGATGATTTTGGTGATAACCCAGGTCCGACGTCTGCCGAACGTTGCGAAGAACTCGCAAAAATTATCCGTGAACTTGATGCCGACGTACTTGCACTTCAAGAAGTGGAAAGCGAAGAAGCACTTACATGGTTCAATAAAACGTATCTACCAAACATGGGGTACAACTATGTCGCATCAGAAGAAGTTGGGTATTACCGAGGTATTGAGCAGAGCGTTCTCAGTCGATTTCCGCTCTCTGCTATTACAACTTGGAAAGACACTGACTTAACCAAACTCGAACGACGAGGAGGTGGTTGGACTGAAATTCCAACTGGAACGGAAGAAATCGAATTCCAGAGAAGCCCACTTTGCGTTACTGTCACAACCCCAGAGGGATATGTGCTCACCGTTTTTAGTATTCACCATAAGGCGGGGCGGAACGCGTGGCATCGCGAACTCGAAGCTTTGCAGATAATGAAGTACATCGAGTCGATGACCGACGCTGATCCAAGCAGAAACATTGCGGTCATTGGCGATTTCAATGCACAACCTTGGGACCGTTCCACACGTGTATACCTTCGCAATGGAATGACTGATGCACTGGCTTTCCGCTCGAAAAACTTACAATGGGACGACACCTCTCCATTGCGAAAAACACACACTTCGAGCAGGATTATTGACTTTATTATGCTCAATGCCCCAGCAGTTGGAGAACTTGTCGTTGACAGCGGGTTTGTTTTGGGCTCTTCACATCCTGAGTACGATTGGCGAGAAGATCCTATCCCAGCTGGGTATTCGTCTGACCACTGCGCAATTGCTGTCGACATGGTGCCACTTGAAGGCGCAGGGCACACGAAATCGGGCGCACGATGGCCAAGTGCACTTACAGAGACTGCATTAAAAGCTTCTCCGGTCGCTCCCGTTGCGCCAACGCTTTCACCGACGAACACTGATTCTGAAACAGAAGCACCAGACACTGCACCGTTCCTTGCATCGAAGCGAAGCAAGGTGTTTCACGCTGCAGATTGCGGTAATGCAAAACGCATCAGCGACAAAAACAAGGTCGGCTATCCAACGTTTCAAGATGCAGAAGGTGCAGGCAAGCGCCCAGCCAAATGCTGCTCACCAACCGCCGATTAATCTAACCCGCGGTAGATAAACCGTACGAAAAAAACCGTTCAACTTAGGGATAATAAACGCTGGACTTCTTCGACGTCTTTGTCGCCACGTCCTGAGAGATTGATTAGCACCCGTTCTTTTGGTTCCATTTCTTTTGCAATTCGACAAGCGCCAGCTACCGCGTGAGAAGATTCAAGCGCTGGAATGATTCCTTCGGTTTCGCAAAGAAGCTGAAACGCTTCAAGCGCTTGCTTGTCATCAATAATTTGGTACTCCACTCGGCCTTCATCTTTCCAAAAAGCGTGTTCAGGACCAACACCAGGATAATCAAGTCCCGCTGAACAAGAATGTACCTCTTGGGTCTGCCCGTATTGGTTTTGCAACACGTAACTGAGTGAACCATGCAACACGCCAGGTGCGCCAAGGCAAAGAGGCGCTGCGTGCTCACCGATACCCAAGCCAGTTCCACCCGCTTCGATGCCGACAAGTTTGACTGCAGCATCTGAAACGAAAGGGGCGAATATGCCTGCTGCATTCGAACCACCACCAACACATGCAACAATGCAATTTGGCAATTCTCCAAAAGAAGCAACGCATTGTTCTCGAGCTTCTTTTCCAATAACGGACTGCAGTTCGCGGACAATCAATGGGAACGGGTGCGGCCCAACAACGGATCCGAGAATGTAATGTGTTTCTTCGACTGATCCCATCCAATCGCGCATTGCTTCATTAGTCGCATCCTTTAGTGTTTTAGAACCCGTCTCAACTACATTCACTTGCGCACCAAGTAATTTCATTCGAAAGACGTTCAACGATTGCCGACGCGCGTCTTCCGCTCCCATGTACACTTCGCACGACAAGCCGAGTTTTGCGCACGCTGTTGCTGTTGCAACACCGTGCTGACCCGCGCCAGTCTCCGCAATGATTCGTCGTTTCCCCATCCTCTTTGCGAGCAATGCTTGTCCAATTGTGTTGTTAATTTTATGTGCGCCAGTGTGTGCCAAGTCCTCACGTTTAAGCCAAACTTCGGCACCGCCGACATGTTCAGTGAGGCGAGGCGCAAATGTAATTGGCGTTGGTCTTGCAACGTAGTGCTCCAAAAGTCCATCAAGTTCTGTATGAAACGCCGGATCAATATTCGCCTCTTGCCAAGCAGATGCAAGTTGCTCGAGCGCAGCGATAAGCGTCTCCGGAACATAGCGACCTCCAAATTGTCCATACCATCCTTCAAGTTGTGTTGTTGTCATGCGTTCTCCAAAACAGTACCAAGATGTTTCAAGACGAATTCTACTTGCACTTCCTTCACAAATGCAGATTCTCTGCCAAATCCAATATGTTCATACGGTGCGCCTGTTTTGTCGAATGTAACAAATTCGATAGAGGCGGGGTGGTCACTGTTGTCTTTGATTGTTTGCATGAAATGAGCTTGGCCATCAAAGGGGATCCACGCATCGTGCCTGCTATGAAATGCAATGACTGGAATATCCCTCCAGGCGGTAAGGTGTTTCATCGGATTCACCGCGTCAAGTTCGGCTGTGCTCAACCCTTCGCAAAGCGGAAATTCACGCATCGATGCAAAATCTCCGGTTGTTGCTTCAAGAACTGCGAGCTTGAACGGATGTGGTGTTAACAAGCGTTGAATTGCCGCCATCCCACCAGCAGACATACCTCCGATACAAGCGTATTGCATGTCAAAACAGCCATGTGCTTGAAGGTCAGCAAGAATCCCGTCTATCTCAGAAGCCATTTGGAGCATAACTCCACGCGTTTCGCAAGCTTGCTGAAGTGACTCATCAAATCTTGCGCCGTGCCCGGGCAGGTCGACAGCACAGATATTGATTCCTTTTCGAACGTAACGGAGGTACCGCCCAGGGTCAAGTTCTTTGTCTGCAGTCCTCCCGTGCATCCAAAGCAAAAATGGCCTCGGGGTTTCATCCACACAACTTAGAAGGCACGGGACGCCGCCAATCTCAATTTCTTGGGAAACTTTCCGTAAACGACTTGGCATAGATTCAAAACGGCTTTTCATCCTCGCCATAGTGTAACGGGGCCAGGCAGCAGAGGTGTCTGACCCCAAAGGTGTCAGACACCTTTGGGGGTTGCAAAGAAGGTATCCTACGTACATGCTCAAAATCCTTGGAGGACAACACAAATCGAGAAGATTAAAAACGCCTCGAAACGACGAAACAACTCGGCCCTGGACCGGGCGAGCAAGAGAATCCGTCTTCAATCAATTGCGCGGGCACATTGGAGGAGGCATCGTTCTTGACTTGTTCGCAGGTGTCGGAACCATGGGGCTCGAAGCCGTCAGCAGGGGAGCCTCTCAAGTGGTACTTGTCGAGCAAGATCGCAAGATTTTCACCTTGCTTGAAGAAAACATCGAATCCCTCGATTGCGGCGAGGTCGCCGTCGCCTTGCAGAGCGATGCGCTCTCCTCCATCCCGCTTCTTCGAGTTCCTCGACCAGTGGATGTAGTCCTTATTGACCCGCCATACGTCATGATGACTGACGACAAAGCAAGAGCGCGAGTCCTTGCACAACTTGAACATTTTCCTTCTATTCTTGACCCAGAAGGGCTTGTCGTCTTGCGTACCCCGCTTGATCCAAACCGAACTGACCATTCTGTTCCATCGCTTGCAGGACCTGAAATCCACAAAATGGGACCATCTATGTGGGTTCTCTTCTACGGAACAAAAACGTGACTGCTATTTGTCCAATTTTATGCAGAGAGGGCGCGATATCCATTCTCACCAAACTTCGCAATGCTGGTTTCGAAACCTATTTCGCGGGAGGATGTGTTCGCGACCGTTTGCTCAGTTGCGCACCGACCGAGTATGACATTGCAACTTCAGCGAGACCAGAAGACATACAAAAACTCTTTCCTAAATCGCAAAGTGTTGGGGAGGCTTTTGGCGTCATGCTCGTTCGTGCAAATGACATCATGTACGATGTGGCGACGTTCCGAGAAGACGGACCGTACAGCGATGCACGCCACCCAGACTCCATCCGATTTTGCAATGCAGAGCGTGATGCCCAGCGTCGTGATTTCACCATCAACGGCATGTTCGAAGATCCTATTACCGATGAGATTATCGACTTCGTCAAAGGCGTACGTGACATCGAACTCCGCATCATTCGAGCGATTGGGACTCCAAAAGAACGGTTTGCTGAAGATCACTTGCGAATGCTTCGGGCGATTCGTTTTTCCTCGCGGCTAGAGTTTTCCATTGATTCGGAAACTGCTGAGTCAATTCGAGAACTTTCACATGAACTTGCGGGAGTATCTCGAGAACGAATCGGCGAGGAGATAAAACAAATGTTACTCGACCAAAATCGTGGAGGCGCAGGATGGGAACTCCAATACCTCGGCCTTGATCGCATTATTTTTGAAGAAGAATCCTGCATGAATGCACCGACTCGGCTCGGGCGTTTGCCTGAGAAAAGCACGTATGCAACAACTTTGGCTGCTTGGATGCTCGACAGGTACGGCAGCGACTCGGACCTTCCTGCCAAAACAGCACAGTGGCAAAAACAATTACTCCTTTCAAACCGATGTTTCAACGAACTCACCAGTATTCTTCAAGTCCACCACGCAATGTTCTGTTGGGATTCAATAGGAATCGCAAAGCAAAAAAGAACAGCAAGTCTTCCAACTTTCATCTCGGCACTCTCACTCGTGCAAGCTGAAGACAGGCCCTTGTTTATCCACATCAAACAAAGCGTACGAGTACTTGAGCAAAGTGGACTTTCGCCCGAGCGTCTTGTAGATGGAAACGACCTGATTGAAGCGGGCATTCCTCCTTCCTCACAACTTGGAGATGTCCTTGAAGCTGTCTACGACGCTCAATTAGAAGGGGCAATCAGCACTGGAGAGGAAGCTAAAACCCTCGCATTAGCTATTTATCGTGATTTACTCGGCTCGTAAGCGCCTTTCCAAGGGTATACTAAGAACTATGCGTAATACAAGATTTTTTACAGTTGTTCTGTTGTTGGTTGCCTACTCCGCACACACGTCGTTCGCATTTCAGGCCGACGTTTGGTCAGACTCCGTCACCGTAACCGATGACGATGGACCAGGCGTTCTCATTATCCCAATGCGCGGGCAAATGCATACCGACATTCACCACGATCTCTACGAGAACATGGTTGACCGCATCAAAGAGATTGATCCTGATTTAATTCTTATTGAACTCAAAAGCCGTGACTTCAAAAATGAATTCCATACATTGATGGGTTGGGGAGAACGCATAGATTTCAACGGGTACGATGCAGAAGACCTCATCGATATTCGTAAAGTTTTTAAAATACAACTTGCAGACTATCCTCAAATCGTCCTGATCGAAGATTCGGCAGGGGCAAGCACGGTTCTTGCCCTTTCTTGGCCAGACATTTATATGGCGGACGGTGCGTATTTGCACTCAACTTTTTTATCCTCTGACTTTAACAACATCAACGCAGAAGACACACGGGGAAAGATTCGCGAATTTCGAATGGTGCATACCAAAACACTTGCTGAATATGCTGGTCGTGATTACGCACTCCTTCGTGCATTCGCTGATCCTGACGTGCCACTTTCGGGTTCGTGGGTTGGGAAAGACGTCGTTTGGGCCGACAACCTCGAGGGCGACCTCGTCCTTGACCAAGGTGTCGATTTTATGCCGCACCTCTCTTCGACGATTGCAGCAGAAGTCGATATCACTAAAGGAAACGCGAACGACAGAGAGGATGTCCTCCTCGCTGAAGGCATTCGAGTGTACCACCTCGTTGGCGAAGATATTACGCAAGAACTAGCCGACCACACGACTCAGTGGCGAAAAGATTTTCTCAAAGCAGAAAAAATGCTACGTGATGGTGAAAAATATGGCGGCTGGGCAAGGGGAGAAGACACAGCACGGTACTTAAGAAAACAATTAGCGGAATATAAAAAACTGCTAAAACTGCTCGATAAATCAAAGCCCGTTGCGGCACGAATTGGTCGCAAACACCGAATCAGTGAAAAGACACTCAAGCAATGGATTGAAGAAATCGAAGACCAGCTTGAACAACTCAAGAATGGTGGCCGCGCGCCAGGCGGTAGTGGTGGTCCAATCGGTGGCGGTGGTGGCTAACACAACACAGAAAGAATACCTTTGAATATGAAACTTTTTATTACATTAGTAACGAGCGCAACGTGTTTGCTATGCACAACACTCTTTGCTGCACCTGTCAGCATTACACTTGAAGACGGCACGAAATGGACTGGCGAACTTGACCAGACTGTTACTGTGACGATCTCCAAAAAGGGGAAAACCGAAGAGATCACAGGCACCATCCAGCGCGCAACTGACGCGTACATCATTCTCGATGGTGACCTCATCATGCTTGAAGAAGTTGTTGCCATCTCTGGTGGCGATGCTCCTGCAACAGACACTACGACTTCCGAAGATTCGCCGGACGGCGAGGAGGAAAACGCTGTTACAAAACAAGTAGTGCATGCTCCCGAGGGCGAGCTTGCCAAAGGCGTTTTTGTGCTTCCACTCTACGAAATGGTCGGTACGTATTTTCGACCACACGAGATTCAAGAACTCGTCGATCATGTTGATGAAGAGTATGGCCCTGGACAAATAATCATCCTCGATATTAAATCTGGTGGTGGGAGTGTAAAAGTCTGGTCAGACATTCGTGACACCATTTTCAACGCCAGAGACCGACATCGCTTTATTGCGTGGATTCGAAGCGCGGGTTCCGGTGCTGCCGCGACTGCTTTTCTTTGCGATGAAATTTACTACCGATCCTCTGGGTACGTTGGTGCAATCACTATGTATTCTGGCTCCATTGAAAATGTTGCTCCAGATTGGCAACTGTACGGGTGGATTAAAGAGTTGCAAGGCGTCCTTGCAAAAACAAGCCACACGCCTGCCGTTGCAGGTTGCATGGTGAAATCAAAGGAACAGTTTTCCTATTCCGTTGATCCTGAAACTGGAAAGTTCACCTACTTCTACGATTCTTCAGGCGATGAGGTGCTGAGTACAACAGGTGAAAATCTCATGCTCACTGCAGACGAAGCACTCAAGGCCGGACTGAGTGACGGGACTGCAGACACTGGCGAACAACTTGCTGTACTCCTTGACCTTGAAGAATGGATTGAGTACGACACGTTTGGTCGAGACATTGCAAAGAAGTGGCAAGACACCTTGAAGGAGTTCGAAGAAGAAGGTCCGAAACTTCGCGCACAACTGCAAGGTGATGTTGATGGCAGAACTGCAAAACAACGAATAGGGAACCAAATCAAAGCGGGCGAAGAACTTCTTCGTTGGGCAAAGAAACTTGGTGAGACTGGACCATTTATGGGCTTGAGTGAAGAAACTATCATCATGATTAAAACCGCAATTGAAAACCTTAAGCACCAGCGCCAAAATTTAGAGTAAGTTAACTTGTTTCGATTAAATGCCTGAGTCGTAAAACTTCAGGACTGCTGGTCCAACAACAACTTCCATGCCGTCTTCAAGTCGGACTGATTCAATTTTGTTCTCATCGAGAAACGTTCCGCCGGTTGAGTCCATGTCAGATAAAACGAGGGCACCAGTTTCATCTTGTTCGATGGTGCAATGTTCTCTTGAGACAACACGCGACTTAATTCGTATGTCGCAGTCTTCATCACGACCAACAATGAGTTCACCTATATCGCCAAGTGCAAACTTGCGAAGTACCTTCCCGTCGCTGCGGGTGCATATGTGTAATTCCATCATCGGTTGGAGAATCTCTTGTTTATCTCATTGTGGCATACGAATACCGTTTGCGCCACTATAACATTCGCAATTCTACAAAGAAAGTTCCATCATTATCGGATGATAATCCCTGTTATGCGCTCCAAGATACAATACGAAGAGATGCTGTTCCTTGTTGATGTTCTTTACTTTTTATGCACACCGCTCCTCCTCCTTTGGGCGGCACTATCGCGTATTAAGGGTCACCCACCTCGAAAAGGTCTACTAGGGAGGCTCGGGCATGGCGTGACACTTGCGAAATGCACAAACAGAGTATTGCTCCATGCCGTCTCGGTCGGGGAGGTAAATGCTATCCGCACACTGGTTTCAGACTTGGGAGCCAATGGGTACGAACTTGTTATCTGCGTCACAACCGACACTGGCTTACAACGAGCAGAAGAATTATTTGGCAAAAACCATACCGTCACACGATATCCTCTGGACTTCGGATTTTCCGTACGAAGGTTCTTGAAACGTGTTAAACCAAATATCATTG
>CAZURP010000059.1:0-8688 GCA_964623715.1 uncultured Isosphaeraceae bacterium
TTTTTTTCGTTGTCAAAATCAGTTTGCCGAAGTGAAGGACGCAAAATGTCTGCAAGTGTGTTGTGAATATCACCTAGAACTTCTGGCAACCCAGCACCCCAGAACGCTGTCATCTCACCTGAAGTAAACGCGTTGTGTTCTGCACCAATGTTGTCAAAGGCAAGATCAACTTCTTCTGCTGACAAGGTTTCAGTTCCCTTAAACATCATGTGTTCAAGAAAATGACTCACTCCCATTAACTTTGCAGTTTCATCACGCGCCCCCGTCTTTACAAAAAAACCAATCGCAGCGGTTGCCGCCGAACTTGAATGTTCTGCACAAATACGAAGACCATTGTCTAAAATTGTTTCAGAGAATGTGTAACTCAATTGTGTATCATTCTGTCTTCAGTGCCGAGCGCCGCTTCATGAATAGATTCCGCCATCGTCGGGTGTGCGTGCATTGTTGAAACAATATCTTCAATGGTCGCTTCAAGGCGAATTGCTAAACCAATTTCTGCGACAAGTTCGCTTGCGTCGTGCCCAATAATATGCGCTCCAAGAATTTCACCATATGGTTTGCTTGCGAGAATTTTTACCATGCCCTCGGCTGCACCAACTGCAATTGCCTTACCGTGTGCCTTGAGTGAATACTCGCCTTTGATGTACTCAATGCCCGCGTCTTTCACTTGCTGTTCAGTCATGCCGATCGAAGCAATTTGCGGATTGGTGTACGTGCAACCTGGAATTGATTTGTAATCCACACCAAATGTGTGGTGGCCAAGCATGCGTTCGACACAAGTGACCCCTTCCTCTGACGCAACGTGCGCGAGAAGCGGAGGTCCGATGATATCGCCGATCGCATAAATGCCTGCGACACTTGTTTTGTATGTTGGCTCTTCAACATCCTTTGCATCTGTTTTTATAAATCCGCGGTCAAGTTCTATGCCGAGTGAGTCGTCGAAAAGACCGTCACAACGTGGGCCAACGCCGATTGCGACGAGAACCTTTTCGCCAGTGGCGCTCTCTTGCTTCGTCTCATCGTTCACATTCGCGAACGTAACTGTTGCACCCTCGTCAGTGATTTCAATTGCTTTCACACCAACACCTGTATGAATTTTCATCCCCTGCTTTTTAAACGCGCGCTCTGCAAGTTTACTGATGTCCGCGTCCTCAACGGGAACAATACGGTCAAGCATTTCAATGATGGTAACTTTTGTGCCGAACGCGTTATAGACATACGCGAACTCCATTCCAATCGCGCCAGAACCAATAATCACGAGCGATTCTGGTCGTTCTTCGAGCACCATTGCGTGCGAAGAATTTAAAATTGTTTTTCCATCGCATGGCGCAAAGGGAAGATCGCGCGGCTTCGCGCCTGTTGCAATAAGCACTCGCTCTGCAGTGATTGTTTCGAGGACGTCTGTACCATTCCCGTTGTAATAATCACCACTTGGTTTGCGAACTTCAACTCTGCACGGCGTCACGCCGTTGTTACCACTCACAATGTGCGCGTGTCCTTCGATGTGCTCAATATTGTTTTTCTTAAAGAGGTACCCAACACCGCCATTTAACTGACCGGTAATTTTTCGGCTTCTACCGATGAACGCGCCCCAATCAACCGAAACTTCTGAGACATTGATGCCCCAATCCTTTCCATGGTTTATTGCCTCGTCGTACACTTCTGCACCGTGCAACAATGCTTTTGAAGGGATACAGCCCCAGTTTAAACACACCCCGCCGAGTTTGTCGCGGTCAATGCAGGCTACCTTCAGGCCTAATTGCGCGGCGCGAATTGCCCCGACGTATCCACCAGGACCCGAACCAATTACAAGTAAATCAAAATGACGTTCTGAGGACAAAATACATACCTTCCTACTAAGGGGAAATTTGAGGCGAATAGTACATTTTATCAAAGGAAAACCAGTTGCGGTTAACCCTTGCAAGTACTTACTGTACATGTATTTAAGTTAAACGGCCTCAGCTTGCCAAAACTGATGGACAGGTGAAACGTCGTACTAGCGTTTTCTGCGGTATCATTCGCGGTTCTGCAGGAAAGAAAAACACGTGCGAACGGCATTAATTAGCGACATTCATGGAAACCTTGAAGCTCTTACTCGAGTGCTCGAGGATATTGGTGAGCGGTCAGTTGGCCGAATTGTTTGTTTGGGAGACACGCTTGGGTATGGTCCAAACCCCGCAGAATGCGTTGATCTGATTGCGGGCGTCTGCGATTGGTGCCTTCTTGGCAACCACGACTACGGTGCGCTGTACGAACCCACCAATTTTAACGCCGCCGCCGAACAGGCTGCGTACTGGACGCGGGCGCAGTTTGACGCCGAACAAGACAAAGAAGTCGCTGCAAAGCGATGGGAATTTTTGGGCGGTTTGCGTGTACGAGTGCAAATGGGTGACTTCATTGCAGTGCACGGAACTCCGCGCCGTCCTATTAACGAATACTTATTCCCAGACGACGCAATCAACTCGCCTGTGAAAATGAAACAAATTTTTGGCCGAATTCCCAAACACTCTATGTCTGGACACACGCACGTTCCCGGTATTTTTACAAGTGAACCCGATTTTTATCCTCCAGAAGATATTGATGACACGTTCAAGTATGAAAACGAAGAACACATTATTATCAATCCTGGATCCGTCGGGCAACCGCGCGACCTTGATCCACGGAGCAGTTACGCGATTCTTGATGATGAAGCAAAGAAAGTTGATTTTATTCGCCTTGATTACGACATCGAAGCCGTTCGCGACAAAATTCATGCAATTCCCGATCTCAGCAACTGGCTTGGCGATCGGCTTCTCGAAGGTCGGTAAGACCTTTATGGAAAGTAGGACAATATGACACCACAGGCACGCCGGCGGTTGATTCCAGTAATAGTTGTTTTTTTAGCAGGCAGTGTGCTATCGGTGCTTATTTTTGGCCCCAAAAAACCAAACAACACAAAAAACCAACCTATTCCAGAAAAAACCGTTGAGGTAACTCCAGAGAAAGCTGTACAAGAATCAACAACAGCTGCCGCTGAAACAACTCCAGTAAAATCGTCCGGCTCGGAAGAAAAAACTGAGATAGCCAATACAAATCTGCAACCATTTGATGTGTTACAACTGAAAACACACAATGAGGCAACGACACCAGTCGTGCTTGGCTCATTACTCGCCTATGAAGATTGTAAAATGGAAGTTGCGTTTACCAATGATGGTGCGGGGATTTCTTCCATCCGTTTTTCAGATATTTTTGAAACGGTCGATGGAAAACTTGCATGGAATCACTTCCGCGCTTCGGGTGGTGATCAACCACCAATAGAAGACCTTTATCTTCTTGCAACTTCAGACATTCTCGCCGATCACACTGCATCTGTTCTAGGTGCATACCAAGTCGTCATTAACTCGCAAAAACTTTCACTCACCGCTTCAAATGTTTGGGTGCAAACGAATAGAACCAGCAACAGCGTTTCGTATGAAGCGACAGTAATCGATGAACACGGGAACAACATAGCTGTTATTCACCGAACATGGTCCTTGAACGAAGGCTATGCCTTACATGTAGCACAATCGATTAAAAACCTTACTGGGCAGGAACTTACTGTGCAGTGGCTTCAGTATGGTCCAACAAGTTTAACGGTTGACCGTTCAAGGTACATGGATCGCCGGCGCTTTCGATTCGGATGGGAACTCAGTGAAGAGTTCGACCCAGATCACGCTGCGCCAATCCAATCAAATGACTTTCTGTATGAATTCGCGGATGTAACTAAGGATCAAAATCTCACGATTTGGCCAACCGAAGAAACTCAAGCTGATGGGTTGAAACTTTCTTGGTTCGCTTCGACTAACCGCTACTTCGCTCTTGCCGTCATGCCGGACATCAACGACAAGGGTGAGGGAAACCGCGTCATTACAAACAAAATTGCGGAAATCTCTTCAAGCATAAAAGGCGCTGATGACAAGCAGTTCGTCATGACAGGACTCTGGAGTCCACTAACACCCCTCGCAGGGGGAGCTACCTACGACATCACCATGGATGTGTATGCAGGGCCGCTACAGCGATCAATTCTTGATAACGAACAGCCTTACGTTGCGCTCAACATGCGCGACATGGTCTTGTATCAAATGTCATCGATGTGTGCCATTTGCACATTCCAATGGCTTGCCGATTTCCTTGCAGTTGTGTTAACAACACTAGATCAATACGTTGTTTTTGATTGGGGACTCGCAATCGTATTCCTTGTGTTAATTGTTCGAACAATCTTGCACCCTATTACAAAGAAGTCGCAGATAAATATGCAGCGCTTTGGAAAGGTGATGCAAAAACTGAAACCAGAGATTGACAAGCTCAAGAAAAAATATCCTGACGATCCAAAACGGGTCCAGTCAGAACAAATGGTGCTCATGCAAAAATATGGTGTTAACCCATTGCAAATGCTTGGTTGCCTTCCAATGTTTTTACAGATGCCTGTTTGGATAGCGCTGTATGCATTGTTGTATTTTATGTTTGACATTAGACAACAGCCAGCGTTCTTTGGCGTTTTTCAAATGATTGGCGAATGGCCATTCCTAGCAGATCTAAGTTCTGCAGACCACTTCTTTGGGAAATTCGCGGAACCGAAACAATTTCTCTTGTGGAATGTGACTGGAATTAACATACTTCCTATTTTAATGGGTGGCATTTTCTTTATTCAACAAAAGTATATGTCACCACAAAGCATGGCAACAACACCTGAGCAAGCTTCACAACAAAAAATCATGCGGGTAATGATGGTCGTGATGTTCCCATTGATGTTGTATTCAGCTCCATCAGGTTTGACGTTATACATTCTTACTTCGAGTACGGTTGGTATTCTAGAAAGCAGGCGAATTCGAAAACACATTGACGATATGCCACTCGAACCAAAACCAACTGGGCCTGCCGTCGGCAAAGCGAAAAAAAGCAAAGACAAACAAGGTCGTGCTTGGGCGGATGCAATGGAAGCAAGGCGCAAGAAGGTTCAGAACAAAGCAAAGAAACGTAACTTTAAAAAACGAGACTAACAACGACCTACGATGGATTACGAATCAACCATCGTTGCTGTCAGTTCACCAAGTGGACGTTCGTCGCACGCGCTTATTCGTGCAACTGGCCCGCGTGCATGGGAAGGTATGCGCACCATTGGAATTGAACCCCAATCGAGGAAACTTATCCGTGCAACACTGCCACTCAAAAGCGGTGCACTACCTGTACTTGTGTGTGCTTTTCCCGCGAACGCATCATTCTCGGGTCAAGACACTATTGAAATACAACTTGCCAACAATAAAACTCTTGTGCACGAAGCACTTCAATTGCTGATTGCATGCACTGATGGGCGCCATGCAGAAGCAGGCGAATTTACAGCAAGGGCTTTTTTGCATGGAAAAATATCAATTTCAGAGGCTGAAGGAGTATGTGCGACAATTTCTGCGAACAACGACGCAGAACTTGCTGGAGCTGCATTGCTTCGAACTGGCGCACTCGCTCGAGCAACCGAACCCATTTCAAGGGAACTCATTCGAATACTTGCGCTCGTCGAAGCAGGTATTGATTTCACTGACGAGGAAGATGTCGTCGCAATTCAAGATAAAGAGTTGTGCGACACCATTGCCAATTGCATGCATCAAATAGAAGTCATACTTGAGGGCAAGATTGCGATGAAAACACTTTCTACTCTACCGACGGTTGTTATTGCAGGGAATCCGAATGCGGGTAAATCGACTTTGTTTAACGCCCTGCTTGGAGTACAACGTGTTGTGGTTTCTTCTGCGAAGGGGACTACTCGCGATGCGATAACAGAACGTACTCATTTTTTACACAAAGAGGCAGAACTTATCGACGTCGCTGGTTTTGATCCGACTCAAAACGAACTCAACGACGCCATGCAAGCAGCCGCCCGCCGAGCAATACGCGAGGCTGATCTCGTACTGTGGTGTGTTGCTCCAGATGAAGAACGACCCAAAGATTCTTCCAAACAAATCATTGTTCATACGAAAAAAGAATATCCAAATGCACACGAAGATGCTATCAGCGCGCTTACCAGAGAAGGAATCCAATTACTGCAAGAGCGCGTTGCCTCTTTACTTGAATCAACTGTAACCCCGAGAGAGGACACCCTCGCGTTATTGCCACGACATGAACAAAGTTTGCAACGCACGCGTGATGCATTAAAGGAGTCAAGTTTGCAAATAGGTTCGCCAGAATTACTTGCCTCTACACTTCGTGACGCGCTTGATTCCATAGGTGCAATTACAGGACACGTCACACCTGATGAAATTATTGGTGAGGTGTTTTCTTCGTTTTGCATAGGAAAATAGTGATGAATACAGACTTAAAAATACAAGTGAGATACAACGAGTGTGATCCAATGGGCGTTGTGCATAACGCGGTCTACCCTGTGTGGTTTGAAATGGGAAGGACTGAATTGCTGCGGAGTAATGGAGGATGTTATCGACAACTTGAAGAAGCTGGTTACTTTCTCGCTGTCTCTGAATTACACATTCAATATAAATCGCCCGCAAAGTACGACGACATACTTTTTCTTCGTACAACACTTAAAGACGTAACCCGAGTTCGTGTCACGCACACGTACGAACTTCTTCGAAGTTCGCAAATAATTGCAACCGGAACAACAGTGCTTGCGTGTGTTGATACAAAAGGGAATGTACAGCCAATCCCCGATCTTATTTCAAAATGAAGCAAGTACTCACTTAGCTGTCCGGACTTTGATTTTTTTCAAGGTGCTACTACATTTAGTTTGCAATGTATTCAAAAGTCCAGCACGGATCAATTGATTCAGATGATACGCTGTTGGCGAGTCATCAACAGTAACTTCAAGAACCCCTCCTCGTAGAGATGTTGGGATTGCATTCTTGTGTATTTGTTCTGGCACATGCAAATCCCACGCTTCGATAATTTGAGAGAGTTGCTTGTTTGTTTTTTTGAGCGATTTCCGAAGTTCGAGAATAGTTGCCGAAATACTCGTGTCACGAACATTTCGTTTTCTCCACAATCGAATTTGTTCTAGTTGGTTCGACGCGTGATCCATAACGTGTATCTTAACTCTTTCGTCCTCAAAAGCCTATGAAATAAACCGCGAGCACTTGCACAAAATTACCTTTCAGCGAACCCTGCAATAAGTTGCCCGTGCTGTTATTGTTTCGACTTATGACAGCAATTACCCTCAAAGGATTAACAAAGAAGTTTGGTGAAACAACCGCAGTTAATGCTATTGACTTGCATATCGAAGCCGGGGATCTGTTCTTCTTGCTCGGACCATCTGGCTGCGGAAAGACCACCCTGCTTCGAATGCTTGCGGGGTTTATTGATCCGACCGCAGGAATAGTCTGTTTTGGAGATCAAGACGTAACACACACCCCCCCAAATAAGCGCAACACAGGAATGGTCTTTCAAAGCTACGCCCTTTGGCCACACATGAGCGTGGTTGAAAATGTTGCGTATGGTCTAAAAATACGTAAAATTGAACCTGCTGAACGAGAAAAGCTCGCCCTTCATGCCCTTGAAGTGGTGCAAATGGGACATTTAGCGAAACGAAAACCAAACGAGCTCTCGGGCGGACAGCAGCAACGAGTTGCCCTCGCTCGAGCAATTGTTGTGGAACCCGACGTCCTTCTTCTCGATGAGCCACTTTCTAATCTTGACGCGAAGCTACGTCTTGAAATGCGATGTGAAATTCGTCGAATTTGCACAACCCTTGGTATTACAACGGTTTATGTAACACATGACCAAAAAGAAGCACTGTCAATCGCCGACAAAATGGCTATTTTGAAAGATGGTGAGGTGCATCAAGTAGGTACCCCAAACGAAATCTATCGAAGTCCAAACTCGAAATTCGTTGCGGAGTTTATCGGAGAGACTAATTTCATCGACGCAACATTCGCCGATGGTGGAATCACCACCCCGCTTGGCTTTTTGAAAACAGATGAACAACTTGGGGCTGCAACGACTCTTTGCTCAATTCGCCCAGAGGCGCTTCAAGTCCTCGATTCCCCCGCCAGCTCAAACGGATTCTCTGGAACGTGCGTCGAAACAATCTATCTCGGAGAAGTCGCCCAGCACCAAATCAAAGTAAACGACGATATCGTGATACGAGTTACCGAAGTGAACCCATCCCACGTGGGTAAACTTGGTGACACAATGCACCTTTCTGTCCAGCCGAAAGACGTCGTTCCCCTCGCAAAATAATCCCTATTGACTCGATTTTACGTGATTATGCGTCGTACACACGCGAACTTACATTATCGTGCGCCAGTTCGAGGGTATTATTATCGGACCATATCGCATTTTCTCTGCTTTTACCCACCTTTCGGGGTTGACGTTCCACGTGGAACATGGGATAAGTAGCAACGGTCAATGGGAGTTGTGTTCCACGTGGAACGTTCCTGTGTTGATTTCATTGTTCAGATGGTTGAAGGAGTAACCAAAATGGCAACGCCAACAAAAAAGAAGAATCGTCGATTAGGGAAGGGTTTAGAAAGCCTGTTGTCAAAAAATGTTGAGGTTATGGTGCCGGAACCCCGAGTCGAGGGCTCTCTTGAGGAGAACACTTCTTCGCCATCCAACCCGCTCGCTTCGGGACCAGCTGGTGGTCTAGACGGGCTGGTCTATCTTTCAACCGATTCTATTGTCCCCAATGTTCGGCAACCAAGACAGGTGTTCGATGACGACGCAATC
>CAZURP010000060.1:0-4813 GCA_964623715.1 uncultured Isosphaeraceae bacterium
ATTGTTGTTTGTCCATCAAAAATCGAGAGCAGCCCGCTCTCGCGTAAAGAACGCATACCTCTTTTTTGCGCTTCAACACGAAGAACCGCTGTCGAAGTTTGCGCAAGGATAAGTTCACGCAATGCGTCATCAAACTCCATAATTTCAAAAAGTGCGAGCCGTCCCCGGTACCCACTGTGGTTGCACGCCTCGCACCCCTTGCCGCGGAAGAATGTTCTACCTGCGACATCTTCCTTATGCAACTTTAACTCCATCAATTCTTCTTCCGATGGTTCGTACTCTTCTTTGCAACCGTTGCAAATTCGTCGCACAAGACGTTGTGCAACAATTGCCTCAACCGTTGCTGTAATAAGGAACGCTTCCACGCCAAGGTCAACCATCCGAAGAATGGTTGACGGTGCATCGTTTGTGTGCAAAGTAGTAAACACCAAGTGGCCGGTGAGCGAGGCTTGAACAGCAATTTGCGCCGTTTCCAAGTCACGGGTTTCACCAACAAGAATAACGTCGGGGTCTTGACGCAAGAAAGAGCGGAGCAAATTCCCAAACGTCAACCCTTGGTCAGTATTAATCTGACACTGAATCAACCCATCGATGTCGTATTCCACAGGATCTTCCGCAGTCAAAATTTTCGTATCTGGCGTATTCAACTCTGAAAGTGCCGCATACAGCGTGGTTGTTTTCCCAGAACCAGTTGGACCTGTAACAACAACAATTCCATTTGGCCTTCGGATGATATCTGCCATCTTTTCGTAATCCGAAGCGCGCAGTCCAATCTTGTCCATATTCAATTGCACGTTGGAACGATCGAGAACACGCATCACGACGGACTCACCAAACATCGTTGGAAGAATCGAAACCCGAAGGTCAACAGGCGCGCCACCGACAGTCAGTTCGATACGGCCATCTTGCGGCAGGCGTCGTTCTGAAATGTCTAAGTTCGCCATAATCTTCACACGCGAAACGATTGGCAGAGAGAGATGCATCGGTGGAGGAACCATTTCATAGAGGACGCCGTCGATTCGGTACCGCATTTTAAATTCTTCTTCAAATGGTTCAAAGTGAATATCTGAAGCTTTGTCTTTAATCGCTTGCAAAAGAACGAGGTTGATTAACCGAACAATTTTGTTGTCTGAAGCTGCAGAAGCAAGCTTGGAAAGGTCAGTTGAATCGCCTTCCCCAAAACCGCCGATGTCGCTTTCGCCAAGGTCGGCCATCATGTCCGCCATGGAGGGTCCGCCAGAAGAATAGCGCGCCTTAATAATCTCGTCAATTTGTTCAGGTGGCGATACAACTGCTTCGACTTTGAAGCCCATCAACAAACGGAGGTCGTCGACCGCTCGGTAGTTGTCAGGAGATTTCAGTGCGATAGTCAATAATTTCGTCGACTCGTCGTATTTCACTGGAACAATCTGGTACGTCGTCGCACTTTCAACTGGAAGTGTGTCGAACGCAATCTGTGGAATAGAGTCAACATCAAGTTCCACCCATGCGAGACCAGCCTGTCCTGCGAGGGCTTGTTGAATGTCCCCTTCCTTAATGAGATCCATCTCAACCATGACTTCGCCAATTTTGCGGCGGTCACCTTTTTTGCGTGCAACTTTTTGCACTGCAAGGGCTTCATGCACCTGGTCTCTATTGACTAAGCCCAACTTTGTAAGAACGCGACCAAATCGCCTTCCTTTCAATTGCGAAGGGTCAGACTTTTTCTTTTTTGTTGAAGAAGATTGTTTTGCCATGGGTGTTATTGGAACTCCAGAGTGTTCTGTCTAGATTACATAGGATTCGCAGGCCAAAGGTCATTGGCCACGTAAAAACCATCGTTTTTAGGATTTGCCACCTAGATTATTCGCTATATCTACTTAGAAGACAAGAGCGAAAATGGTAGAAAAAAGAATTTATTCGCCAGTGTCAAGCTCGCTGCGACCGACTTTTCCGCCCGCATTGTGGACTTTTTGGGTCAAGGCATTGGAATCCCTGCCCTTGTCGATCATCTCTTCAGCACCAATCCAGCCTCGTTCGTACAAACTCCAGAGGTGGTCGTCAAGAAGTTGCATCCCGAACTTACGCCCTGTTTGAATAGCGGAGTCAATCCGGAACGTTTTATTCTCGCGGATCAGGTTTGCAACAGCAGGAGTCACCACGAGGAATTCATACGCCGCCACTCGGCCATTTTTATCAATTCTTCGTAGGAGCACTTGTGAGAGCACAGAAATCAACGAGGTGGAAAGTTGCACACGAACTTGCTCTTGCTGGTTCGTTGGAAACGCATCGATAATCCGGTTGATTGTTCCCGACGCACCCGTGGTGTGCAAAGTCGCGAAGACCAAGTGACCTGTTTCTGCCGCCTGGATAGCCGCTTCAATTGTTTCAAGGTCTCGCATTTCACCTACAAGAATAACGTCAGGGTCAGCACGAAGAACACGGCGGAGAGCTTCAGAGAAGCTCGGTACGTCGTTTCCAACTTCACGTTGATTTACAATCGACTTTTTATGGTAGTGGTAATATTCAATCGGATCTTCAGCAGTCACAATATGCCGCTCAAGATTCGTATTCACGTAGTCAATCATGGTTGCTAACGAAGTCGTTTTACCTGAACCTGTCGGCCCCGTCACAATAAACAAACCACGCGGGCGCCGAATCAATTCTTTAAGAATCGGGGGGAGCCCAATCTGCTCAAACGTGAGCAATTCATTTGGAATAAGACGCAGCACAATAGTAACGTCACCGCGCTGCCGAAAAATAGCAACACGAAAGCGGGCTTCTGTTCCAAACGCAAAACCAAAGTCACAACTTCCTTCTTCTTGCAATTCTTGCTGCGCTTTTTCTGGGGTAATTTGCTTCATCAACGCAACACAGTCATCGCCATCGAGCACCTTTGTGTCAAGGTTTTTGAGACCGCCGTGCAGTCGCAACGTCGGTTTTCTACCAACGGTTATATGAAGGTCAGATGCGCCAGTTCGCACAACGGTATCGAGTAGTCTGTCAATTTGAATAGTGGACATAAGTTAGTTTGTCTTCATTTATTGAGTTAAATATCTACGTTATCTGTAAGCAGGGCTTCTGCTTGTGCGAATTTAGCAATTTCTTCTGCAGTCGTGTCACCACGAAGCACCTTTATTTTTCCGTCTTCGACGAGAGTGCGCATGCCACCACGGATACCTGCTTGCCGGATTTGCCCCAGCGGTGCGCGGTTAAAAGCGAGCTCCCTGATTTCATTGTTCATGACCATCATCTCAAAAATAGCTTTACGGCCACGATATCCAACATTACCGCATTTGGCACAACCAACGGCCTTGCTAATATTTGCTGTGGCAATTTCTTCTTCTTCAATGCCCACGATTCGTAAAAATTTCGGGTCAGGGTTCTCGTCTTTCGCTTTGCAGTCAGGGCAAAGAACCCGAATCAACCGTTGCGCCATAATGGCTTGGATTGAACTTGCAACAAGGTAGGGCTTCACACCCATATCAATCAAGCGGGTAACTGCTGAAGGTGCATCGTTCGTGTGCAGCGTTGAAAAGACGAGGTGGCCAGTAAGCGCTGCCTGAATTGCGATATCGGCAACTTCGCGGTCACGAATTTCACCAACAAGAATAACGTTTGGCGCTTGGCGCAACATCGCACGAAGAATGATGGAAAATGTCAACCCAATGGAGTCTCGAACTTGGCACTGGTTAATGCCAGCAAAACTATATTCAATTGGATCTTCTGCAGTGATAATTTTTCGGTCGGGACGATTTAAGACGTCAAGTGCGGAATAGAGCGTCGTTGTTTTACCAGATCCTGTCGGCCCAGTCACGAGCAAAATGCCGTTTGGTTTACGAATGAGCTTCATAAAAGCATCGTAATTTTCTTGCTCAAAACCAATATTTCGCAAACCGATTCGAACTGAATCAGGACGCAAAATCCGTAGCACCACCGACTCGCCGTGGTACGCCGGGCAACAACTTACACGAAAGTCAATATTGTCCCCATCAACCGCCATTTTAATCCGACCGTCTTGTGGAATTCGCTTCTCTGCGATGTTGACGCCAGCCATCAATTTTAATCGAGCAAGGATCGCTGATTGCATACGCTTTGGAAGGTTGTCTCGCACGTGGCAGACGCCATCAATCCTGTACCGAAGGACAACACGATCTTCCATTGGTTCGATGTGAATGTCTGAAGTTCTGTTCCGAACTGCTTCGGTTATGAAGCGAGCGACCAACTTGACGATTGGTGCTTGGTCGTCGTCCATGTCGATCGAGGAGTCCACCGATTTATCCACCGAGCGATCGACTGAAACATCCACAGAGTCCGTAACCAAAGAAGTTTCAGAAACAGCACTCGATTTCGTCCCCGTCGCTTCTGCGATAAATGCTTGAATTGCGCCCTTTGACGATAGCATGGGCTCTAGCTCACAATTCAGTCGAAACCGAAGTAAATCGAGAAGTTCAAGATTCAAAGGATCGTGAATAATGAGTTGCAATTTATCGTTTACTTTTGCAAGTGGAATAATCGTATGTTTTTGGATGACGTCTTTGGGAATGAGGTCGAGGTCGGGCTTCTGTTCATCCGAACCGTCAAGGGCAATGTACGTCATCCCGAATTGCTCTGCCAAGGCCTTTACTATTGCCTTCTCATCGCACGCACCTTGCTCCTGCAAGACTTCACCGACTTTTTTTGCGGTTCCGCTAGCCGTCTCAAGCGCCACTCCGAGCTGATCTTTAGTAATCACACCCTCGTCAATAAGGATTTCGCCAATTTTTCTTCGTAGTTTTCGTGCCATAAGATAGGAAGTGGCTCAGCCACCATCTGTACATAGTATCATCGTATC
>CAZURP010000060.1:4823-8583 GCA_964623715.1 uncultured Isosphaeraceae bacterium
TGATGTAGTAAAAACTCGCCACCCATTTTCTTCTATGAATGTTTCAAATCCAATTCGAATTCTCATCACCGCTGGTGCAACGCTCGAAGCCATCGATAGTGTTCGCTATCTCGGCAACAGGTCATCTGGCAAACTCGGAACACTCCTGGGCTTGGCTGCAGCGGTAAAATCCTTCGAAGTCACACTACTCCTCGGCCAGAATTGTGTGAAGCCCACCACACACCCCCGGCTCAAAACAGAATATTTTTCATCGACTCGCGATCTTCAAGCAAAATTGAAGGAACTTTGGCCATCACACCACATCCTTATTATGGCAGCCGCAGTTGCTGATTTTACGCCAAAGGGTGGGCAAGCAACTGGCAAAATTCGCCGCGGGGAGGAGAAGACCCTCGATTTAGTCCCCACAGTCGATATTGTTAAAGAACTCGCAACCGATGCAAGGGCGGACCAGCGAGTACTTGCGTTTGCGCTCGAACCACTTGACACCCTTGAAAAAGTTGCACTTGAAAAGATGGCTCGCAAGAATGTTGACGCCATTGTCGCAAACCCACTACAAACAATGGACTCGGCCAACATCACGGCGAAAATATATTGCCGAAACGGGGAAGAACTCGCTCCCCCAGAAAATATTTCCAAGAGTGAATTTGCAAACTGGCTGATTTCTCATCTCAAAACTATTCTTCATCTCACCGATTGAATCAAATTCACTGTAAAATGCGCGACTTTGCCAGATGTACCATCACACGCCACCACCTTCAAAAAGCATCCAAGCGATTTCAATCGTGACAGCGCTAGCCATCGTTGCATGGCTCGCGGATTGGCTCTCTAGTCACCACGACACGCACGCAACGCACGAAGTGCATATGCCCCAACACTGGTACATCGGGATCATTCCATTTGTCGGAATACTTGGATCTATTGCATTGTTCCCCCTCTTGAACGCCACTCGGCATTGGTGGGAATCGAATCTCAACCGCTTCTTCGTTGCCATGCTATGCGCTATGGCGACAATCGTCTACATGGTGCTCGCACTCGGAACCGAATCGATCGGACCGATGCTTGACCACTCCATAATGAAGGATTTTATTCCATTCATCGTCCTTCTTTTCAGTTTGTATGTGATCAGTGGAGGCATCCATCTTTCAGGTGACCTGCGAGCATCGCCCAAAGTAAACACTATTTTCCTCGCAATCGGAGGCCTTATCGCAAGTTTCATAGGCACGACTGGCGCTTCCATGTTGTTGATACGGCCACTTCTCAAAACGAATTCACAACGTAAACACGTCGTGCACACAATTGTTATCTTCATCTTTCTCGTAAGTAATATAGGTGGAACGTTGTTGCCCATTGGCGACCCACCCTTGTTCCTTGGGTACCTGCGCGGTGTTCCTTTCTTGTGGACATTGAACCTTTGGCCAATGTGGGCAACTGCTTGCGGCATCTTACTTGCTGTCTTTTTTGTTTGGGATTCATTCCTCTGGAAAAAAGAAACAAGCCAAGTGAGACAAAGGGATAAAAACCAGCAGGAACCCCTGCGCATTTCTGGCGTTGTCAACTTCATTTTCATTGGTGGAATTGTTGCAGCAGCTGCGCTCGTCGACTCAAACAAACCACTCATTGGGACTGATTGGCACCCGTTCCCCTACATGCGCGAACTGGTGATGTTGTTTTTTGTTTGGCTCTCTCTTGGCTTGACAAAAAAGGCAATTCGTACAGCAAACAACTTTACGTATGCTGCCATCCTCGAAGTCGCCGCGCTCTTTTCTGGGATCTTTATTGCTATGCAAGTACCACTCATGGTGCTCAATGCAAGCGGTGAAGCAATCACAAGCGCTATGAACAAACCATGGCAATTTTTCTGGTCGACGGGCACTCTTTCAAGTTTTCTCGATAACGCCCCAACGTACGTAGTCTTCTTTGAACTTTCTAAATCTTTGCCCGAAGGCGAAATGCTCCAAGTAAATGATGTCAATAACGTCGAGCAGTTTGTCCCTTTAGGCTTGTTAATCGCTGTGAGTCTGGGATCTGTATTTATGGGCGCAATGACCTACATCGGCAACGGACCAAACTTTATGGTGAAAGCAATCGCAGAACAAGAAGGCGTAGAAATGCCCTCATTCTTTGGATACATGCTGAAGTACAGCATTCCTGTCCTTGTTCCGATTTTCATTTTCATTACACTTATCTTTTTGATGTAAGGCGGCCAGACTATGATCAAACGAATTTTAGTTGCACTCAGCGGAACACCCTGCACGACTTCTGCCATTCAGCACGCAGTCGAACTTGCACAAAAACATGACGCCGAATTGACCGGTGTTACAATCATTGACCCGAACAAGTTACTCGATGTTGGACCAATTCCTATCGGTGGTGCTAAAGCCGCACATGATCTTGCTGAACACCGAATGCACCTTGCAGAAGAACATATTGAAGCTGCCGTTGCTGAATTTGAATCAACATGCAGTTGCGTGAACATCCAACACAACGTCTTGCACGAAGAGGGTGACACTGCATCAAAACTACTTGCTGATTGGCGGTACCACGATTTGACTGTCATCGGTTTGCGAGGCTTGTTTGAATACGGAGTGCTAAACAATCATGGCAATCTTGTTCTTGATGTAATCGGCGAAGGGTTGAGACCACTGCTTGCTGTTGCTGAAGAGCACAGACCGATTCATCGAGCGATGATTTCATACGATGGCTCACCTCTTGCTGCAAGGGCGATGAAGGCGTATTGCATGCTCGGGATTTGGGAGCCAATGCACACAACTATTACGTGCTTCGCTGGTCAGCAAGGTGACCCAGAAGAGTTACTCGCTGACGCTGGAGACTACGTTCAAGCCCATGGCTTCGAGCACACAACCCTCTACCGCGATGAAAACCCACGACCGCACGTATTAAACGCACTTGAAGCGTGTGGCGGCGACCTACTAGTGATGGGTGCAGCAAAGAGATCAAAACTTGGACGAAAATTACTCGGCGACACAGCGCGGTATGCGTTAGAAAATTCAACGCGTCCAATTTTCTTGCATCACTGATTGGTACAATTGCCACGTGATTACAGTAAATGGAAAAACGAAAGATTGGAATGCAGAAATCTCATTAGAAGAACTTCTTTTGGAACTTTCCCTCTCGAAAACTCTTTGCGCTGTTGAAGTAAATGATGAACTTGTTCCGCACAGAGAACGAGACAAGTACACCTTGCAAGACGGAGACAAAATTGAAATTGTTTCCCTTGTTGGAGGAGGATAAAGAGATGACCACGATGACCACGAACAAAATTCCACCGTTGCAACTTCAAGATATCACACTTGCAAGCCGCCTTGTTGTTGGAACTGGGAAGTACCCTGATTACGAAACAATGCAAACTGCGCTTGACGAGAGTGGTTGTTCTGCTGTTACCGTAGCAGTCAGACGTGAACGCCTTGTCGATGACCAAGGACGTTCTATTCTCGATTTTATTGACTGCGACAAATACACTATTCTTCCAAACACCGCTGGGTGCTTTACTGCAGACGATGCCGTTCGCGTCGCTCGGCTCGGCAGAGACCTACTGGAACAACTCGATAACGCGGGAAGCAGTTGGGTGAAACTTGAGGTTCTCGGAGACAAGACGACGCTGCTTCCTGACCCCGTTGGGACACTAAAAGCCTGCAAAGAACTTGTCTCAGATGGATTTTCTGTGATGTGCTATTCAAGCGACGATCCAATTATGGCAACGCGTATTCGTGACGCCGGCGCGACGTGCGTGATGCCTGCT
>CAZURP010000061.1:0-3735 GCA_964623715.1 uncultured Isosphaeraceae bacterium
CGCTACTTCTTTATTCGCAAGGTGATGTTTGTGAAGTACGCTCGTGGTTTTGTCATTTACCCTGGCGGTTTCGGAACGCTGGATGAATTCTTTGAATCGCTTACGCTCATTCAAACATTAAAGATTCAACCATTTCCAGTTGTGCTTGTTGGGAAAGATTTTTGGACATCACTTATTGATTGGATGCGTGAAAAACTCGCAAGCGAATTTAACACAATCAGTCCCGAAGATTTAGATTTGTTTTCAGTCGTTGACACTCCAGAGGAAGCAGTGAAAATTATTCACGATCACTTTACTGGAGTGAAGAAAGTCGGAGAAAATCTTCCGAAGTTTGAATCCGACGAAGCAGAACCAACAGGCGAAGGTACGCGCCTTGGAGTTCCACCGAAGAGGCGCCCACGAACATGACCAAAGATCGTGATCATCACGGTGCCGACCCAATCGTTGAGATAACAGAAACGGTTTCTCCTGAGGACGAACGTGTTGCTGACTTGCTGTCACACACTATCGATATCCCAGCGCTCGCGACTGCTGTCACGCAACAAAAAGCTGCGGATGCTGCGGACACACTCGAAGATCTCGATGACACCGAAGCCACTGAAGTAATAGAGTTGATGGAGGACCAAGCTGCGGCAGATGCCCTCGCTGAGATGGAAGTACCTCTTGCGGTAACTATTATCGAAGATTTGTCAGAAGACGGACGCACAGACTACGCTTCAGCGCTTCTCGCTCTTCTTGCTCCTGACGATGCGGTCAGTATTATTCGTGGGCTTGACGACGAGTTTATTGAGCCCCTCTTCCTTTCAATGACAGTGGAGTGCGCGAGAAAACTTCGTCAGCTTTGCGACTACGAAGAAGAGTCAGCGGCTGGAATTATGACGACAGATTTTGTTTCACTTTCAGAGGAGATGACAATAACCGAGGTTGTTGATGTGCTTCGTGAACGTGAACTTCCCGAACACGTGCAAGACCTTCCCGTTGTTGACACGAAGGACGCTCTTGTTGGCGTCGTAAGTTTGCGCGCGCTCCTGGTTGGTCTTTCAGACGCAACGGTGGCTGAGACAATGGAGCACAAAGTAGCAGCAGTGCATAGCGACACAGACCGCGAACAAGTGGCAAGAGAGTTTGATCGCTACGGATATGAAATGCTTCCGGTTATCGATGCAAGCAACCGACTGCTTGGCATCATTACTGTTGATGATGTTATTGATATCATCGAAGAAGAACAAACCGAAGACGTTCAAAAAACAGTGGGCGCTGGTGCCGGAGAAGCGGTATATTCTGGAATTGGCGAAAAGTTACGTGGGAGAATGCCGTGGCTGATTGTTTCAGCTGTGATGATGTTGCCAGCGACTTATGTTGTTCTCGGTTTTGAATCGATGATTAAAGAAGTCGCGATCCTTGCTGTTTTTATGCCACTTATTGCCGCTCTTGCTGGGAACGCCGGGCACCAAGCTCTTGCAGTGACATTGCGAGGCATTGTTCTTGACGAAGTTCGCCCAGACAGGATTTTCCCGCTTATTCGAAGAGAATTGTTTGTCGGCATTGTGACTGGTACCACTATTGGGGGGGTTGTTGCCCTTCTGCTTTGGTTGTTTGGGGATGGCGAACTGGATACTCGGCTCGGCATTATTTTCGGGTGTGCAATGGCTGTTTCAATGGCAATCGGCACTTTGACAGGTGCTTCAATTCCCCTTTTGATGAAACGAGTTGGTGCTGATCCTGCACAAGCCTCAGCTATTTTCTTAATTATGATTACCGATACCGTGGCGTTTACAACATTGCTGGGTTTTGCTTGGTTAACACTTACATGGATGCAAGGAACATAACATGATTCGAGATATTGACAGAATACTGATTGCTCGTGGAGCTATTTCAGACAAAGTTCGTGAACTTGGCGAGACAATTACGAAGAACCTTGAAGATGTTGGCGAACATGAAATAGCACTCGTCGCAGTGATGACGGGCAGTTTGATTTTTGTTGCTGACTTAATGCGGCACTTGCCAATGAAAATACAAATCCAATTGATGACGGCAAGTAGTTACATTGGCAAGAGCACAAAAAGTAATAATGATCCTATGCTAGGCAAATTGCCACAAGTAAAAGATATGCACGTGCTACTCGTGGATGACATTCTTGATTCTGGGAAAACACTTACAAGGATTCGCTTAGAACTTGAAGCAATGCAACCAAAATCAATTCAATCATGCGTTTTGCTTCGGAAGAAACTGGATTCAGCAATGGATGTCCCGTGTGAACACATCGGGTTTGATATTGAGGATGAATTTGTTGTTGGTTATGGTCTTGACTATGATGGGTATTACCGAAATCTTCCTGACATAGGTGTCATAAGCCCGTAAGAATCTATGGAAAGTAGCTACGCCGGGCTCGGAACAGTTTCTAATACTTGCTGCATGATTCGCCGTGTCGTGTTGGTGTCACCGTCGTGCATATAGGTTCGACTTACAAGCCGGTGTGCACACACAGGCAAAACATTTGAAACGATATCTTCTGGAATACAATAGTCCCGCTCATTAAGGAGAGCGGTTGCTTTTGCAACTTGTGCCAGTGCTAAGCCGCCACGGGTACTGATACCAACTTGTAAGTCTTCTGCGTGCCGAGTCGCAGTCGAAAGAGCAATGATGTAGTCGACTAAGGTATCTGCAAGTTTTACTTCATCCACTTTTTCTTGTGCAGATTCTATTTCGTGGGTTCCCATAAGTGGTTGTAATGATTGCAATGAATTTCGTAGTGGTTGTTGTTTGATGACCCTTGTCTCGTCATCAGGTGAAGGGTACCCAAGATGAATTCGCATTAAGAACCGGTCGAGCTGGTTTTCTGGAAGAAAATACGTTCCTTCGAATTCGTATGGGTTTTGGGTCGCAATCACCATGAAGGGAGAAGGTAGCGCGCGGGTTTCACCATCGATAGTGACTGCGTTTTCACTCATTGCTTCAAGTAACGCAGATTGTGTCCGCGGCGTTGTTCGATTGATTTCATCTGCAACAATAATATTGTTGAAGACAGGGCCTTTTCGAAACGTAAAATCTGCATTTGTTCGGTCGAACATATTCACCCCGGTGATATCGCTTGGAAGGAGATCTGGAGTGCATTGAATGCGAGCAAATGTGCCTTTGATGGATTTCGCGACTGCGCTTGCAAGCACGGTTTTTCCAACTCCTGGCACATCTTCAATGAGTACATGCCCTCTTGCGAGTAAAGTTATTATGACTCGATCGATTGCTAAGGCGTTCCCCATGTACACTGATGCGATGTTTTGTCGTAGATCCTGCAGTTTTTGAGTGAGTGCTTCCTTCATGATTATTCTACGAGTATAGCAGTCCAGCCAATTTGACTCCCCCAAAATGATGACCGAATCCAGACCAAAATCTCCACTTGCAGACAACCTCAGCCAGATGCGGGTAATGCTTTCAATGCCATGTGCTCGATGTGGCTATGAATTGCGCGAGTTACAAGCTGATGGTGATTGCCCAGAATGCGGGGAACCAATTCGGTTAACAATTATTGAAGTCGTTGACCCTACATCTCGCAGGTTACAACCAATTCATAACCCAAGGGTGGTCGGCAACGCTATCGCTGGAGTCGTGGTGGTTTTATTTTTTTGAGCGGTTGGAAGGAAGATTAGTAAAAATTAAAATACGAAATTATAATATTATCTTTTAAAAAAAATTAAATCTATATATATATATATATAATAATAAAATCAACCATCT
>CAZURP010000061.1:3745-8444 GCA_964623715.1 uncultured Isosphaeraceae bacterium
CACTGCAATTCTCTCAAACGTACCTTCTTCGTTGCCGATTCCTGCATTTGTGCAAAATTTTAATACAGAAGGTTTGCTTTGGTCTTCAGCATTTGCGAGTGTTGTCGCTATTGTTTGTTTACTTCCGATTGCTAAAATGTGTCAAAAAAGTGTGCTTGTCGGTTGCCGAAGAGGGATCGTGCTTACGTTTTTTGGCTTGTGGTTCTGGACCATTTCAATGGTAGTTTTTTCCCTTGTATTGCTTCGTGACAACTACAATTCTTCTGTAGTAACTATACTGCTTGACACTTGCCTTCCGGTCATTTCCGCAGGAATAATTTTTACAGGTTTTAAAAACTTAGTACCCCGCCTTGGTCAAAGAAGCAGGGCGTTCCGTCAAGCGCAAGGGAGTCGCCAGCGGATGAACGATCTTCTTGCTGCGCTTGTTGTTGTCATAGTAGGCAGGACATTACTTTTCGTTTCAGCCCCAGATTCGAACCTATCCTTGCTCGGGCTTATTGTGCTGTTGATGAGCATGTCTCTTATCGTGATTGGACTTGGGTATCTGCTTCGAAACACCATTTGGATTCGCAACGCGCTGATCGCTCCTCCTCCCGCTCTTACCACCCTCCTTCGTCAAAATAACTAACTCATTGCCCGTGCATATGTATACGGCCAATGGACGAATACGATTAATTCCTCAGAGGTAATTTACAGCTTGCTTTTTCGTGGATAAACGGATTATCAGCGCTATAACCAGGATATTGGTCTCTGACGAACAAAATAATGTCTCTGAGGAATTTATTTCTGAGGAATAAAATAATGTCTCTGAGGAATTTATTTCTAAGAAGTGTATTTGTTCATCTCTCTGCCATCGTGGCAGTTGAATAAAGACAATCCGTGCCTGTGGCGGTGGTTGCTCGGGCAAAACGCCTAGTGGGGGTAATAATCGTGGTTCGGAGCGTGGATTTGGTGCGAAATTTGTATATAAAGGTGGAAGCTACGGGCATCGTGCCCTGAGCAGCACAGGAATGGTTCAGTTCAATACTCCTTATCGAGGGTTGAACCGAGGATTAGGAGATAAAAATCATGGCAGTAAAAGAGCTGGCATTTGATGTCGAGGCACGTAAAAAAATGTTACAGGGTGTTGAAAAACTCGCCTTGGCGGTTAAGTCCACCCTTGGGCCGCGCGGACGAAACGCCGTGTTAGATAAATCTTGGGGCGGACCAACCGTCACAAAAGATGGAGTCACCGTCGCTGAAGAAATTGAGTTACGCGACAAAATCGAAAACCAAGGAGCACAACTTGTAAAAGAAGTTGCTTCTAAAACATCCGACGACGCGGGTGATGGCACAACAACCGCAACGGTTCTTGCTGAAGCTATTTTCAAAAGTGGTCTTCGTCATCTTGCAGCTGGTTGCGATGCAAATGCGATGGTACGCGGCGTTCGGAAAGCAGTTGACGCCGTGACAACATCAATTTGTTCCATGGCTCAATCTGTTGAGGATAATATCGAAGCAGTCGCAACAATTTCAGCCAACAACGACGCAGAAGTGGGCAAGATAATGGCGAAAGCTTTTTCTAAAGTGGGAAAAGATGGGGTCATCACTGTTGAAGAAGGCAAGAGTTTGGAAACAACAGTCGACGTTGTTGAGGGCATGCAGTTTGACCGGGGCTTCCTAAGCCCGAACTTCGTTACGGATGTTGACGCGATGGAAACAGTTCTAGAGAAACCCCTCGTGTTTATCTACGAAGACAAAATTGATTCTGCAAAACAAATTGTACCGTTGCTTGAAAAAGTTATGGAATCTAAAAAATCTCTTTTGATTATCGCTGAAGACATTACTGGCGAAGCGCTCTCGACACTTGTTATAAATAAGTTGCGTGGCGTGTTGCAAGTTGCAGCGGTTAAAGCTCCCGGATACGGTGACCGTCGAAAAGCGATGCTCGAAGACATTGCAGTACTGACGGGTGGCGAGGCAATTATGAAGGACCTCGGTATCGATATTGAAAAAGTTTCACTGACACAACTTGGTCAGGCGAAGAAAATCGAAATCAACAACAAAGAAACAACAATTATGGAAGGCGCTGGTACGTCAAAAGCGATTCAAGACCGAATCGCTCAAATTCGTGCTGAGATTGCAGGTAGTACCTCCGACTATGATCGCGAAAAGCTCCAAGAGAGGCTCGCAAAACTTGCAGGCGGTATCGCACAAATCAATGTTGGCGCTGCAACCGAAGCAGAGTTAAAAGAACGTAAAGCTCGTGTCGAAGACGCGCTTCACGCAACTCGTGCTGCAATCGAAGAAGGCGTTGTACCTGGAGGTGGAGTAAGTTTTATTCGTTCGATAGACGCTCTGCAAAAGGCACGCAAGTCTGCAAAGGGAGAGGAAAAAATTGGCTTCGAAGTTATTGCTGATGCCCTTACGCTTCCACTTCGCACTATTGCTGATAACGCAGGCGCAAAGGGAAGTGTTGTGGTTGCGAAGGTTATGGAAATGACTGGTGCAAACGGTTTCAACGCATTAACACTTGAATACTGCGACTTACTCAAAGACGGAGTAATGACTCCTGCAAAAGTTGATCGCTGCGCGCTGCAAAACGCATCATCCGTTGCCTGCATGCTTCTCTCGACAGATTGCATCATTACAAACGTACCATCTGATGATCCCGAAGCACCTGAAGGTGGTATGGACCCAATGGGTGGTATGGGAGGCGGTATGCCTGGTATGGGTGGCGGGATGCCTGGCATGGGCGGAATGGGTGGAATGCCTGGCATGGGCTTTTGAACAATCGAATAACTTATAGACACACACAAACTGGAGACATTCCAATGTCAATAAAACCATTAGAAGACAGAATACTTATTAAACCTCTTGAAAAAGAAACCCAAACATCATCGGGGATTTTTCTTCCAGAATCAGCTTCTGAAAAGCCCCAGCAAGGCACAGTTGTTGCAACAGGGCCAGGAAAACTACTTGATGGTGGCGAACGAGCAAAGCCAGCCGTGGAGAAGGGCGACCTCGTTATGTTCGGTAAATACTCAGGAACAGAAATTGAAATCAAAGGCAAAACACACCTTATCGTTCGCGAAAGCGAATTGCTCGGCTTGATTGAAGGTTGATTTTAGAAAGAGAAGAATACTATGACAGCAAAACAAATGAAATACGAAAATGTAGCGCATGAAGAATTTCGCGAGGGCGTTGCGCAAATGGCAAAAGCAGTTGGAACCACTTTAGGCCCAGCAGGGCGAAACGTGGTTGTGCAAAAAGCTTGGGGTAGCCCGTCAGTTACAAAGGATGGCGTTTCGGTTGCGAAAGAGATAGAACTTGCAGAGCCATTTCAAAACATGGGTGCAAAGATGGTGCACCAAGTAGCAAAGAAAACTGCAGATGTTGCTGGAGACGGCACAACTTCAGCAACAATCCTTGCTGACTCAATTTTCCAAAATGGATTACGGTTCGTATCTGTTGGCGCAAACCCAGTTACTGTACAACGAGGCATTACTGCTGCATCGAAAGTTGCAACAGAAGCAGTGAACTCTATGGCAAAAGATTGCAAGGGCAAGAGCGATTTGCAAAAAGTAGCATTGGTTTCATCCAACCACGACGAAGAAATCGGCAACATTATTTCTGAAGCAATCAATAAAGTTGGTGGAGATGGTGTTGTAGAGGTTGAAGAAGGAAAAACAGCAGAAACCACACTGGAATACGTCGAAGGCATGGCTTTCGATAAAGGGTACCTAAGCCCGTACTTTATGACAGACCCAGCAACCGCTGAGTGTGTGCTTGAAGATTGTCAAATTTTAATTTACGAAAAGAAAATCTCGAATCTTGCTGACTTGCTCCCGCTATTGAACAAAACAGCAACCTCAAGTAAACCAGTATTGCTGATTGCAGAGGACATTGAAAACGAAGCACTCGCGGCACTTGTGATTAATCGCTTGCGCGGAACACTGAAAGTGAGCGCGGTAAAAGCACCCGGCTTTGGCGATCGTCGCAAAGCAATGCTCGAAGATATTGCAACGTTAACCGGTGGCACTTTCTTCTCAGAAGACATTGGGAGAAACCTAGAGGATGTCGAACTTGCGGAGCTTGGCAGCGCGAAGCGAATAGTCGTTACAAAAGATTCGACAACAATTATTCGAGGCGCTGGAACAAAGAAGGATATTGAATCGCGAGTAAATCAAATTACGATGCAAATCGAACGATCAACAAGCGACTACGATAAAGAAAAACTCCAAGAACGGCTCGCCAAACTTACGGGCGGCGTAGCGGTGATTCAAGTAGGGGGAACAAGCGAAGTTGAAATGAAAGAGCGAAAAGATCGTGTAGACGATGCGCTCGCGGCAACTCGTGCGGCAGCTCGCGAAGGGTATGTCCCAGGCGGCGGTGTCGCCTACATCCGCGCAATCGACGCGATTGAAAAAGCGAGAAAGAATGCAAAAGGTGACGCAAAACTAGGTTTCGACATTCTTGCTCTTGCACTAGAAGCACCCGCTTCTTTGATTGCATCGAACGGTGGAGACGACGGTGACGTTGTTGTTGAAAAAATCAAAGAAGGTAAAGATGGTTTTGGCTACAACGCTTTAACACAAACTTATGAAGACCTTGTCAAAGCAGGAATTATCGACCCAGCACTTGTTGTTTGCACGGCAATTCAGAATGCAGCTTCGGTTGCTGGATTGATGTTGACAACGAATGTTGTTGTGACTGATTT
>CAZURP010000062.1:0-8440 GCA_964623715.1 uncultured Isosphaeraceae bacterium
CGAAACTTCACAACAGAAACAATTTCGCCTGTTACTTGGGCCGTTTTTTTGTTTTCAAAATGCGCAACGCCGTGTAAGCGTTCGACGCCAAGAGCTTTGCACCTCTGTTCGAGCCCCTTGCTTAATGTTGCAATAGTCTCTGTGACGTCTGCTTCGAGCAATCTTCCTTTTGATGGAATGCAGGCATGGTGTAAACATTCGCCGCCAAGAGATTCATTTGGGTCAACAATTGCCACGGTCTTGCCAAGTTCGGCGCAACGAAACGCTGCGGTGTATCCAGCGGGGCCTGCGCCGATGACGAGAATATCTACATCTTGGCTGAATTGACCAACAACCATAGTTACACTGCAAATCGCATTGGATGTTCAAGGTCATTGATAAGGTGTTCGATGAATGGAATTTCACGACCGCCATCAATAAGGCGATGGTCAATCGAGTGACTCAGTGGAAGAATCAACCGAGGGATAATTTCGCCATCAACAACCCACGGCATAAGCCGAGCGCGTCCAACAGCGAGGCACGCAACGGTGTTTTGTTGAATAATTGGTGTGGAGTAACGCGTTCGACCAACTGCGCCTGCGTTGGATACAGTGTACGTCGCGCCTTTTGTATCAGCGATAGAAAAACTCGCGCTTCTGGCATTGACGGTAATTTGTTCAAGGTGCGAAGAAATTTCACCAACGGACATACGATCAACATCGCGAATCACTGGTGCAATCAACCCTCGCTCTGAATCAATGCCAATAGCAATGTTCACGTATTGGCGAAACAACACATCGCCAGAGTCTGGGCAAATTGCAGCGTTGAGTATTGGATACTTTTGCAAGGACCTGCAAATTGCTTTTAAAACGAAGGGCAATAATGTTAACTTTACGTTTGGTTGGTCTGGATCCTTGAACTCTTTACGCATCTTGTCAATGTCGGTAATGTCTGCATCGTTGCAATCGGTCACGTGTGGAATTGTTTCCCACGCGTGCGACATCGCCCTTGAAATTGCTTTGCGCGCTTGCGACATCGGCTGGCGAATAACAATGCCAAACTCAGTTTGTTCCTGCACGCCTTCGATTTCAGTTTCAAGGGTGAGTGTTGGTTGAACGACTGGGCGAGTCGTTGCAATTGGAGTTGCCTCTACAACGACAGGTTGTGCATCTGCATGTTCGACATCTTGGCGAGTGACTCTACCGCCCGGACCTGTTCCTGCGATTGAACAGATGTCAATTCCAAGTTCTCTTGCCAATTTACGAACGGAGGGTGACGATCTGACTTTTGAAACAGAATTGGTTTTTACAACTTCTTGTTTTGCTTCAAAACCAAATGTAATCATCACATCGCCAACATGCACAAGTTGTTTTTCTATGACATGGACGGTGCTCACAGTGCCGGTACACGGCGAAGGTATTTCAACAGCAGCTTTGTCCGTTTCAACTTCAAGAAGCGGGGCGTCTTCCTTGATCGATTGCCCTTCAACAACATGCACAGCAAGCACTTGTCCTTCGTGTACACCTTCGCCTAAGTCTGGAAGTGTAAAATCCATTATTCCCACGCAAGCGTTTCTTTTACAGCGAGCACAATCTCTTCGCTTTCAGGAAGGAAGTGTTCTTCGACTTGGAAGTATGGGAAGGGAACGTCAAAGCCAGTAATTCTTCTGATCGGTGCTTCGAGATACTCGAAAGCATGTTCATTCAGACGAGCAATAATTTCAGAAGCGATTCCGCACGTTCGTTGTCCTTCATGCACTATGACGCAACGACCCGTTTTTTGTACTGAAGCACAAAGTGTTTCGGTGTCCATGGGAGAAATAGTCAAGAGGTCAATAAGTTCAACATTAATGTTGTTGTCTTCGGCTAAATCTTGCACCGCTTCTTTGCATGGACGCATCATCGCGCCATAAGAAATGAGGGTGAGGTCTGTGCCTTCGCGAACAATTTCCGCTTTGCCGAGTTCCATAACTTCTGGTTCGTCTGGCACCTCTTCTCTGAATGCGCGGTAGACTGCTTTTGGTTCGTAAAAGATGATTGGATCATCGTCGCGTATAGATGCGGCGAGTAATGCTCGCGCGTTTCGTGGACCCGAAGGAATAACCACTTTTAATCCGGGCGTGTGTACCCAGTACGCTTCGCGCGATTCGCTGTGGTGCTCAACTGCGCGGATGCCACCTCCGTAGGGAGTACGCAACACCATCGGCACGGTGTACTTTCCGCGCGTTCGGTTGCGAAGACGCGCCATGTTTTGTTCGATTTGGTCGAACGCTTGCATGGTGAACCCAGAAAATTGTATTTCAACAACGGGGCGAACGCCGTACACCGCCATACCAACGGCAGTGCCCACAATACCGCACTCTGCAAGTGGCGTATCCATTACCCGTTCTTCACCATGTTGTTTTTGTAAATCTTTTGTTGCCCGAAAAACCCCGCCGTTCACGCCGATGTCTTCACCAAGCATGCAAACGTTTTTGTCGCGTTCCATTTCTTGCGATAGTGCAAGATTCACTGCTTCGACCATAGTTAATCTGCTCATTCGTTCATCCCTTTTTGCCGCAATCGCTTCAAGTATTCAGCGCGTTGGGCTTGAAGTTCTTCAGGGAACGTTTCGTATAAGTGGTCAAATATTTCTGTTGCATCAGCAGGTGGCATTTCGTAAAACGTGTCGCGTGCTTTGATGACTTCTTCTTCACAAGAAGCAAGTGTTTCCTCTATGGAATCAGTGTCGAGCACTCCTTTGTTTTTGAGGTACGTTTCAAGCCGAGCTATTGGGCAACGTGCTTCCCAAATTTTTACTTCTTCTTCATTTCGGTAGACCGTTGGGTCATCTGCAGTTGTGTGTAAACTCATGCGGAATGTAATTGCTTCGATGAACGTTGGGCCTTCGCCGCTACGCGCTCTGTCGGTGGCTTCTTTTGTGGCACACATCATTGCGAGAATGTCGTTTCCATCAACACGAATGCTTGGCATGCCGTGGGCCGCCCCATGGGACGCAAGAATTTCATTCGCCGTTTGTTTATGCGTTGGCGTTGAAATTGCCCAACCATTGTTTTCGCAAATGAAGACTACTGGTGCTTTGTAGACAGCCGCAAAGTTTAACGCTTCGCTGACTGCACCTTGCGAACTAGCACCATCACCATAATTGACAACAACGCAATCATTTTTCTTTTTGTACTTTATGCCCATGCCAATACCAACGGCCGGAAGGGCATGCGAACCAATCACAATGGAAAACGGTAAATCGTTTACGTTTTTCGGCGGTGGGAACCCATCATGGAAGCCAGCCCACAAACGCATGAGATGCTCCATTGGCCACCCACGCATAATTTGCGCGCCGAAGGAACGGTATGAAGGAGCGAACCAGTCGTGGTTTGTTTTTGACGGAAATTTACCGATGATGCACGCGTCTTGGCCGAGGTTTGGCGCGAACGTACCCATCCGGCCTTGCCGCTGCATCGTCATCATCCGTTTATCGAACGCTCTCGCCAAAACCATCGCGCGATAGACTTCGAGTAGCCGGTCATCGCCGATATCTGGTTCGAGCCCTGTATCAACTTCGCCGTATTCGTTGAGTATTTGGAGGACTTCGATGTGCCCTAAATCAATCGGCGCTGTGCCCATCGAAGATGGCGTATTTGGCGATACAACCTCTTCGCTTGAAGTGGTTTTTTTGTCGTTTTGGTTGTGGGCTGCCATGACCCCCCATTATAGCAGAGGCGGTTCTACAACTTCTTCATACGCTCAAATGGCTGCCTGCAGGTGTTACAGAAGTGTATTGTTTTGCACCGCGTTGGTCCAAATGGGCTTGTGAGCGTCGTTTCGCGTGAATCGCACCAGGGGCATGGGATTGCAGAGGTTCTCAGTTCAACTTGCTCGGTTGAAGTGGAGCTGCAACAGGGTGAGCTGCCATCGGGCACGGAGATACCATGTTCTGCAAGCGAGGCTCGGCCGGCATCGGTGATTCGATCTGTAGACCACGGCGGATCGTTAATGAGTTCGACGTCGACTTCGTCAACGCCTTCAACTTGCCCCACTTTTTGTTTGATTTCTTCGGCAATTGCTGGAAGTGCAAAACATCCAATAAAAGTAGGAAGCAGTGCAACGTGCACCGAGGAGTCTGTTATCTGTACATCCTCAATAAGACCAAGGTCAGTGATGCTGATAGGCATCTCAGGGTCTGGAATCGTTTGCAAAACCGTAAAGATGTCTGACTTCGCGACCATTAGGTTACCAAGCGGCGAGTGGGTCAGTTGAGAAAACTTCTTGCAGCTCAGTAAGGGAACGGTCGAAGTCTTCATCGTGGTTTCCAGTTCGACCACCGTTACCAGATGGAACATCGATTTGCACCTTCATGCCAGCAGAAGCCAAAACGGTGTCCACGTGTTCTTTCCACTGCGTGAACAAACATCCCTCATCGGCGAGCACGCCACCTTCAAACAACGTATCGATGCCTTCTGGTTTTTCTGAAAGCATAGAAGCATACGGTGCATACTCCTCAAGGGCAGTTTGCAATCGTTCTTTGGAATCATCGTTTCCGTTTCCGAGGTGATTTATCCAAGAGGTGACGTGGTCGACATGTACCGCTTGCTCCGCGCAAATTCTTTTTGCAAGGGATGCAAGTGGTGTCCATGTGCAATTGCTCAGTCGAAGAAGACGGTGGTAGTCATAGAGGTTGCAATAAAACTGACGTGCTATTGCGTTCGCCCAGTTAAAGTCATCGCTTTTGGTCACGATGTCAGCGCAACGGTATTCGTCTGCAGTGCGGCCAAATGCGATTTGGTCTGGATCTTCGCCGTTCATAGTGTTCATCAATTCGTAAAACGCACTTGCATGTGCAATGTCGTCTTGTGCAAGCGATGAGAAGGCGATGTCCGCTTCAAGGATGGGCGCAATGCCTGTCCAGTCGCTGTTTCGATGTCCAAGAAAAAGTTTGTCGTCCGCAACACATCGTAAAACATTCAGAAGAGGCTCGTGGAATTGTGTAGAAAGTTCGCTCATTAGAATGTCTCCTTCAAATCTTCTTCCTGGTACGTGTCGACAGCTTGTTTAGCACGAAGCGCATCCCATTTTTGACGTACAACTCGGCTGTACCCGCGAGGGAGCCTGTACCCTTGGTCGGTCGTTTCGCGCCAGATCATATCTGATGCCCCATCAATTTTTGTGAGTTTAGAAATTGGTGCTGTCCAGATGGTGTAATACTCTTTGCCATCAACAAACTGTTCGATACATTTGTTTTTTGCTTCTTCGCCATTTCCCGCTTCAACTTCGCCAACATGTTCGTGTCTTCCGCCAGCTTTCCACTGGACAAAGACTTCGTAGGTTTCGCTTTCGCCGTCGTTTGCAATAAACGTGTCGCGTAAACCGACCCACATATTGACACACTCTTGGTCTTGTCCGTAATGCTCTCTTGCAAAATGCTGTGCGAATGATGCATCAGGTGCACTCAATGAACCGGCGTGCAAATGAATATCGCTGTCTTTTTTTTGTGTAAAAACTTCCCAGATTGGAAAGTTTTCTACTTCACTCGTTGTTAACTCGCCAGTTGTTTCTGGCACGTTCGTTCTTGCTTTGGACAACATATTGAACCTCAGTTGTTGCAAGGTGCAGTGGTCGCACCGTCTAAAATTGCACGTCGTACCCATTCTCCCTGTTCATAGGAGAAACGGCGTAGCGCCATCCGTTCCTTGTTGCACGGCCCGTCGCCACGAATGACGCGGAAGAATTCATCCCAATCTGGTTGCGTAAATCCCCAATTTCCGGTTTCTTCGTCAAGTTTAAGAAGCGGGTCTGGCGCTACTGAAGTAACCAGACCATTTTCGTCTTTTTCGCACACATTAACGACGAGTCCCGTCGCCATCGCAGCTGGAGCGAAACGATTTACATAGCGCTGTCTTAAATCATCGTTTGTTGCAGTTTTCATGCGCCATTTCATCGCAGGCCGCTCCATGACGTCCGGAGGGTCAACTGGACCAAAGAATGCAAGGGCTGGTCCCCACCAGCGGTCGAATGCTTCTTGTGCCATTTGCTTTTGTTTATCAGTTCCACTCATCAAGGTGAGCACCATGTCTTCACCATGTTTGAAATGGAACGCTTCTTCCATGTTGATGCGCCGCATCGTCCTGACGTATGGGCCAAACGAACCGTGGGCGAGTGTGCCTTGATTCAGAATTGCAGCGCCGTCAATGAGCCATGCGATCATGCAGACATCCGCCCAAGTTGGGCAGGGGTAGTTAAAACAGTTGTGGTATTTCGTTACACCAGTGATTAAATCACGCAGCATAGCGTTTCGTGATTTACCAAGGTCCTGCGCTACTTCGTAGAGCATTTGGCCGTGTCCAACTTCGTCTTGCACTTTTGCAGTGAGCGCAAGTTTGCGTAACAAGCTTGGCGCTTTTGTAATCCATTCACCTTCGGGAAGAGCGCCGACTATTTCACTGTTGGCGTGGTGTTCAGCCATCCGCAACATAAGTGCTCGGTATGCTTCAGGCATCCAGTCGTTTGGTTCGACAAGCCCACCCTCTGCAACATGTTTTTCGAATGCTGCGAGTTTTTCTGGATCAGCGTCAGGGCAGTCTTTGATGTTCACTTCTACGTTTGCACTTGCACTCATATAGTCTCTCCTTCAATAAGTGTTGCCAAACCTTGGCCAACACCAACACAGAGTGTAGCAACTCCTCGCTTTTTATTCTGCCTATTTAGTTCATGAACCAATGTCACAACAAGTCGAGCTCCGCTGCAACCCAGCGGATGGCCTAAAGCAATTGCACCGCCATTGACATTCACAATTTCTGAATCGATTCCCATCTCTCGGATGCACGCAAGTGATTGCACGGCGAATGCTTCATTTAACTCAAATAAATCAATGTCCTGTGCGGTTAAACCAGTGCGCTGGAAAAGTTTTTCCGTTGCATGTATTGGTCCCGTCCCCATGATTGCTGGATCAACACCCGCCGAAGCGCTTGCGCCAACGTACCCCATAATTTTTAAATTTAATTTTTTAGCAAGGGATTCTTCGACTAAAACGACTGCTGCAGCGCCATCGTTTACGCCCGAGCTGTTCCCTGCCGTTACCGTTGCGCTTTCTTCTTTAGAAAATGCAGGGCGAAGTGTTGCAAGTTTTTCAAGCGCAACTTCAGGACGCGGGTGTTCGTCTGTATCAACAATGATTGGATCACCTTTGCGTTGCGGGACATGAACAGGAATGATTTCATCGTCCCACTTGCCAGCGTCTTTTGCTCGTTTCCATTTTTGTTGGCTGTTCCATGCAAACGCATCTTGGTCTTCGCGAGAGATGTTCCATTTTATTGCGATGTTCTCTGCCGTTTCGCCCATAGAGTAGGGGTGGTAGAGCGTAGAAAGTTTAGGGTTCGTAAAACGCCAGCCGATTGTTGTGTCGTGCATTTGGAATCGACGGTCAAATGCCGTTTGTCCTTTTGCCATGACAAATGGTGCTCGGCTCATTGATTCAACACCGCCGGCAACCATCACATCACCGCAGTTGCCTTCGATCATGCGTGCGGCAACGTTAATCGCTTCTAATCCGGAAGCGCAAAGTCGGTTAACCGTTGAGCCGGGAACCGTTTCTGGAAGCCCAGCAAGTAACGCTGACATTCGCGCAACATTTCGGTTGTCTTCGCCTGCTTGGTTTGCGGCGCCCATGTACACCTCGTCGATGGTGTTTGGGTCGATGCCCGATTTCTCAACAGCGGCCTTGATGGCAATCGCTGCTAAATCATCTGGTCGGATGGAACTTAATCCGCCTCCGTACCGCCCAATTGGGGTACGAACGGCAGAAACAATGGCGACTCGTCTATTCATACCCCCTATTGTACTCTTTCGTTACGCCGAGACAGTGCCCAGCGGTGGGGCAGCAAATCGGTCGTCGGCAACGGTCTCATTCAGCGCAGAAAGTAGTCGCTGCACCTTCTCAATGCCGACTTTTTCTGCCCATTCGAGTGGACCTTGGGGATAATTGGTGCCCATTTTCATCGCAGTATCGATATCTTTTGCGCTTGCGACTCCCTCGGTGACGGACCACATTGCTTCGTTCATGATGCCACCGAGCACCCTCGCAAAAATGTATTTTTCGAGCATTGATCCACCGGTGCAACTTGCTTCTAAGCAAAAGTCATTGATTGCCGATGTGAGTTCCTCTGAAATTTCAACTTCTTGGCATTCCATGATGATTGCTGGAACGACGTTGTTTTTATCGTCGTGTGCGTACGCACCGCAACCAGATTTCCGACCGAGGTTTCCGCGCTCAACGAGTGCTTCTTGTTTAGCGCTTGGCGCAAGTCGACTTGGGTTACCAAGTCGTTGCCAGACACTTCGGGTGGTTGCAACGTTGATGTCTTGGCCAATGAGATCAGTCAACATAAAGGGTCCCATTCGAAATTCGCCAAGTAACTGCATCGCACCATCAATGGTGTCCACTGTTGCAACACCATCTTCGATAATCC
>CAZURP010000063.1:0-1099 GCA_964623715.1 uncultured Isosphaeraceae bacterium
TTTGCTGGCAACAGTAGACGTAGATGAATGACCGTCCACGACAGAATCCGGCTTATCGTCCACAAGCAATCACACGAACAGCCCCTTGAGTGAAAACTCAAGGGGTTGTCCATTAGTGCTCTGGTGTGACTGCCACTAGGGCGCTTTTAATGTTACCTTCACGATGATGTTTGCTTCACCACGGCGCACGGTAAAATCAACTTCGTCTCCCGGAGCTGATTCTTTTAACAGTTCCATAAGTTTTCGACCGCCTGTAAGTTCAATATCGTTCCACGCTAGAAGTACATCGTCTGCTTGCAATCCTGCATCCGCAGCGCTTGTGCCGTCGCTTACGCCAGTAAGCAAAATACCTGTTTCCAAAATTTCAGAATACGAAGGGTGTACGCCAAGCCGAACAGGGGATGGCATACGGTTCGCGCGACTTGCACCACCTTTTGTGTTAGAGGTGAACGTGAGTTTGTCATCGTTCACAAATCGTTTTGCGAATTCGTACGTTAGTTCTACAACAACAGCGCCTCCGGCTGGATTCGTCGTGTGTGCCTCGTCTTGTGGCGTGTGGTATTCAGGAGTCATCCCAGTGAAAAGGAACAACACAGGGATGTCTTCCTTATAAAAATTTGTATGGTCTGAAGGGCCAGTCCCTCCAGGAGATAAACTTGCAGTGATTGTGGAGTTTTCGATAACTTCTGGAATGAGCGCATCAAACTCAATAGCCGTACCCGTTCCCGAAAGTGAGATGTTGTTATCACGTAAGTTGCCGACCATGTCGAGATTGATCATCGCGTTGATAGATGCAAGGTCGACAGTGGGTTCTTTGACGAAATGTGCAGAACCAAGGAGCCCAGCTTCTTCGGCGTCGAAGTACATGAAAAGAACTGAGCGCAAGGATTCGTCTTCGGTGACATTGTAATACTCGCTAAAGAGCCGTGTGACCACAAGGTTTGCTGACGTGCCCGAAGCATTGTCATCAGCACCGCGATGTAATTCACCAGGTGACGAAGTGCCTGTGTACCCATGTCCAACGTGGTCGTAATGCGATCCAATGACAACCCATTCATTTGCAAGATCACCTCGCCCTCGCAACACGCCAGCTATATTT
>CAZURP010000063.1:1109-8410 GCA_964623715.1 uncultured Isosphaeraceae bacterium
TCGACTTCAGTACTGATGGAAGCATTCCGTGACAGCGCAAGTGTTGTGACTTTGCCGGTGTCTGCTTGACTTTGTAGATCCTGAATCGTGAATTCTGTACCGATCGCAAGATCAGCAATTTCCTCAGTGATGTGCACAATAGGAATGTCAGTCGATCCAAAACGTGCAGAGCGGTTCGTTTCAAGGCCGCGTCTGCCGTCTCGGCAGTTTGGCGGGTTCACGAGCATAACGCCTACAGCACCGCGATCGATAGCCGCTTTCATCTTGTCTTTAATATTGGAGTTAGGGCCGAACCGGCGGTTTGCCCATTGGCTTACACCGTTTTCATCGAGTGGTTCGTACCGAAGCATCAAAGCAATTTGACCTGTTAAATCGCTGTCTTCCTCAAAACTCGCGTACCCATTTTCACCATCTTCAATTGCGTATCCAACAAACGTGATTGGTGCGGTCACATCCCCCGATCCGCTATTTCCGAGTACGACATAATCGCGCTCGTCGACAAGCGCCATGTCGTCAATAGCAAGGAATGAAGAATGGACGATTGGCGGTGAGCCGTCTAAATCAAAATCAAATGGTTGATACCATGAAGTGTTGTCTTCAAAGGCAGGAGTAAGACCATACCGTTCTAGGTTCCAGGTGATGTATTGCCCAGCGAGAATGCTGCCCTCAGTTCCGGGTTGACGACCGCCAAGCCATGGGTTTGCTAGCAGAGTGAGGTGTTCGAAAAATTCAATTGCCAAGGGGTTTGATGCATCGAAATATGCTTCAAGTGCATGGTCTTCGGGTGTTGAATCAGGTCGAAATTGTCGCACTGATTGCGGACCGTCATCGACAGTGCCAGTGGGCTGGCCAAGAGCAGGAAATGAAAAAAGAAGTGAGGTAAAGAAGAGATTTAACAGGGAGAAGAGTTTATACTTACCGCTCTCAAACAGCGAGTGAAAATATGGATTACACACAATTAAATACCGCCCAAAGACAAGAAATGTACGACACAATCGGTATTCAATCGGCTGATGAACTCTTTGATGTGATTCCTGCTGAAATTCGGTGCGAAGATGGCCTTGATTTGATGCCAGCACTGAGCGAATTAGAGTTACAAAGAGCGCTTGCTGAGATGGCTTCGCACAATCGGGGAGCACACGATATGCCCTGTTTTATGGGTTGTGGAGCGTACGACCATTTCTATCCCGCACTGATTGATCAGTTGATTAGTCGGGGTGAATTTTTGACTTCCTACACCCCGTACCAAGCGGAAGCTTCGCAAGGCTCATTACAGGCATTCTTCGAATTCCAAACGCAAATTGCTCGGCTCACGGGATTAGATATAGCAAATGCGAGTTTGTACGACGGAGCAACGGCGGTTGCTGAAGCGGCGTTGCTTGCGACCAATACAATCCGCCGAAAGGAAGTACTCGTCGCTTCAACGATGCACCCCGAATATATCGCGGTGTTGCGAACGGTCCTTTCTGATGTTGATGTTACTATTACGATGCTTGAAGCGTCCAATGGCACAATTGCACCAGCGACCGTTGAGGCAAAAATGTCAGACGCAGTAGCCGGCGTGATTGTGCAGTCCCCGAATATTTGGGGACAAATTGAAGACTGGGATGGATGTTTTGCAGAAGCACACAGAGTGCCAAAAACAGCAGCAATTGCTGTGTTTAATCCAATCGCATGCAGCATGCTAAAAACGCCAGGCGAATGTGGTGCTGATATTGCAGCGGGAGAAGGACAGCCACTTGGCAATGCACTTAACCTTGGCGGTCCATATCTCGGGTTGCTTGCTGCGAAAGAATCATATACACGCAAAATGCCTGGGAGGCTTGTTGGTATGACAACTGACGAAGATGGCCGGCGTGTGTTCTGTCTAACACTACAAACCCGTGAACAGCATATTCGTGGTGCGAAAGCAACAAGTAATGTTTGCACGAACCAAGGACTTATGGCGCTACGGGCATCGATGTTTATGACGACGCTTGGTAGCGATGGTATTCGAGAAATGGCAACACAGAGTTGGCACAAGGCGCACTATCTTGCAAATGAAATTGCAAAATTAGATGGTTGGAATGTAAAAGACGATGGTCCGTTCTTTAACGAGTTTACAGTGGATTGCCCGTGTGATATCACCAAAGTCGTTAATTTTTGTAAATCAAGAGGGGTGCTTCCAGGCGTAGCAGCTGCAGGGCGGAGAATGCAGGGGTTGTCTTCGGGAAATGAGTTGATTATCGCTGTAACTGAGAAGCGAACCAAACAGGAAATGGATGCACTGGTTGTACTCTTGCGGGAGGCGTCAGCATGACAACAATTGAAGCGGTCAAAAAACAATCAAGAGGTGACAGACCTACTGAACCCTTGGTTTTTGAGAAGCATGTTGCAGGCGCGATTGGTGTGGATTTGCCACCGCTTGATGTTTCAGAAACTATGGTGCCAGAAGAAGTGGCCGGCGGCTGCACTACATTGCCATCCTTTGGTCAGCACGATGTGATGGCGCATTACACGCACCTTTCCGACCGGAATTTTTCAGTTGATGGGAATTTTTATCCCCTAGGATCATGCACCATGAAACATAACCCCCGAGTTAATGAGTGGGGTGCAGCTCTGCCAGGATTTGCATGCTTGCATCCTTTGCAAGATGAAGAAGACATTCAAGGCGCACTTCGTTTGTTGTATGAAACGAGAACGATGCTCGAAGAGATTGCTGGTTTGCATGAAGTTTCTTTACAACCTGCAGCGGGTGCCCACGGTGAGTTCACAGCACTCAAAGTTATTCGTGCGTATTTTGCAGATCATGGTCAACCAAATCGTACGGTGGTGCTTGACGCAGATACTGCGCATGGTACAAATCCAGCGTCGTGCACAATGTGCGGCGCATCGGTGGAAACAGTTCGCACGGTAAATGGACAAACCGATTTAGCGCATCTGAAAGAAGTGATTGCGCATGTTGGCGCTGAAAATATTGCAGCGTTTATGATTACTAATCCAAGTACAGCGGGCTTGTTCGACGCAAATATCAAGAAAATTGCTGATATTGTGCACGAAGCAGGCGCGAAAATATACTTAGATGGAGCAAATATGAATGCGTTGCTTGGCAGAGTTCGACCAGGCGATTTTGGTGCAGATGCAATGCATTACAACACACATAAAACATTTAGTACACCACACGGTGGTGGTGGTCCAGGGAGTGGCCCGATTGCCGTGACCAAAGAACTCGCGCAGTATTTGCCCGTACCGCAAGTCATGATGGCGGACGATGGAAGTTTTTATCTAGACCGTGATCGCGAAAAATCAATCGGAAAAGTACGTTCCTTTATCGGGCAGTTTGGCGTGCTTGTTCGCTGTTGGGCATACATTTCTGCTTGCGGGCCGAATGGATTACGCAATGTTTCAGAAACGGCTGTCTTGAACGCGAACTATCTTGCTGCAAGATTGTGCGACAAATATTCGATGCCATTCTTTGATCCGAAAAACGGAAAATTCTGTGCACACGAGTTTGTGACTGTGCCACAAGATTTGCTTGATAAGGGCGTTACCCTCATCGACATCGCAAAACGCATGATTGATTACGGTGTGCATCCGCCAACTATGCACTGGCCAATGCACGATTGCTTGATGGTGGAACCAACCGAAACAGAATCCAAACAAGCCCTCGACAGTTTTGTTGATGTGATGCTTCAGATTGCCGACGAAATTACTTCCGAAATTGAACTCGTGCAAAAGTCTCCGCTCGAATCCGATATCGCTCGAGCGGACGAGGTAACCGCAGCTCGCAAGCCCATTTTAACTTTCAGATAAATTAATACGTCTCAGAGCCACATTAATTAGCGGAGGAGGATTGCGGGTATGAGGACGAGGATGCCAGCAAAAAAACCGGCGAGGAGGTCGTCCATGAGCACGCCCCAGCCAGCTGGTAGATGTTGCGATTTGTCGACTATCCACGGTTTCCAGATATCAAAGAGGCGAAAAAGGGCAAAAGCGTAGAAAGCAAGCCCAATCCAAATCCCGGGGGAGACATGATTGCCTGGCTCGAGCCACGCCATGCCAAGAAGAGCGATGGATTGCCCCGCAACTTCGTCGCTGACGACTTGTCCGGGATCTTTTTGACCAAAATATTCTGCATACCAAGATGCAAGTTGTACAGTAACTATTGACGAGGCAATGATTAACGCTAAGAGAATACTTACGAGCCAGCCCTGCCCGACTTCAAAATGACCACACCCTAGCACCACAACAAGGGGTAATAATGAGCCCCAAGTGCCAGGTGCCCTGGGCAAGAGTCCAAGCCCAAAACTTGTACAAAGGAGTAGCTTCATGATTCTTTGCGCATGACAGCAACGAGACCAGTGATGTAAGGCAAGCCAGACCAAACAGTTATGACAAGAAGCAGCCATGCAAGAATGTTAATGAGCAACATGACGCTCTCGTGTTTTGCTGGATTGCAATTCACCACAAGTAATAAAATAAGGGGCAAGGCGAATGATTGAAAGATCATTTTGATTTTTCCTGCCCACTTAGCTCCGCCTTTATGCCCCATTGACACTAACACGCCTCGAATAGAGGTAACAAGAAGTTCTCGAGCGATAATGACAACCACCATCCACGGGTAAATACCTGTCGCCATGGTGAGCAATTGGTCGCTTTCAACCCATGCTTCGACACTGAAACGAGGGCCTGCAAAGTATATAAAGGTTCCGAGTATTAAAACCTTGTCGCAAAAGGGGTCCATTAATCGACCGAACATTGAGACGACGTTCCACTTTCGAGCGAGATAGCCATCAATAAAATCCGTTGTCGCAGCAAGCACAAACAGCCCAATTGCCACATTTCCCCAGAGAATCCCTTGATTTGGGAACCTGTACAATCCGAGGATTGCAAAGAAAGCACCCGCTATGAGTATCCGCAAAAGCGTGATGGCGTTTGGGATTCTCGACTTGGTCACTTGGTCCATAAAACCATTCTACCTTTAACCGCCTAAGTGGTTGCGAATCAGCGCTAATAAACATATCTTGCCCCTTTTTACGGTATTTTTTACACGGATACATCACAGAAATTACACACCAATCATGGACTTGTTTCTTCCCTACATCGCCTGCTTAACGTTGGCATTGACAATGTATGCAGCACTCCGCCCGGCACCTCCATCGGTGCAAGTCGGATTGATTACGCTTGGCGTCGCGGCGACTGGTTGGTTGATTGGAATCGTCACAGGCTCGCTTGCCTCATTTGGTGAAGTAAGCCACGGGATCTTTTTTATCATTTTTGCTCTTTGCGCAGTTGGCGCGGCAATCCGAATGGTCACACATGATCGACCGATTTATTGCGCCCTGCACTTTGTGCTCGTTGTGATTGCCTCGGCGGGATTGTTGCTCCTGCTTGAAGCAGAATTTATGGCGTTTGCACTCATTATTGTCTACGCAGGTGCAATACTTATCACGTATATGTTCGTGCTGATGCTCGCAAATCAAGCGGATACTTCGGATGAACCCAGCACAGATACCACAACGTATGATCGCGTACCTCGTGAACCTGCGGCAGCAGTCTCAGTTGGTTTTTTGTTGCTTTGCTTGATAACAGGCACTGTCATTGGTGGTACACCATCGATGCAAACAGAAGTCGACGAAACATCACAGTGGATGGTCCTCGAACAACTGATTTCTCAGTTTGAGATAAATGTACAAGAGATTGCTCCTGATTTCGCTTGGCCTCCAATATCAGAAAACGACAAGATGATTCAATTCGGTATGGACGGAGCATTTATCGTTTCGCAAGATGGTGAGGTGTTACTTCTCGATGCATCAGTTTTACCGACCAACACACAAATGGTTGGCTGGGCACTCGTGAACGATTTTCCTGTCACAATTGAACTTGCCGGCGTTATTTTGTTGATGGCAATGTTCGGGGCGGCGGTGTTAGCAAGGCGTGCGATTGAGTTAACCGATCGTGACAAGCGCATCGCTATTCTCGGGGAAGATACCGAAGAAGCGGGAGGTGACGCATGATGACGACGTTTGCTCCTTCTGCGCTTGCAGGTTACTTGATTGTTTCCGGAATCCTTCTCACAATTGGCATCGTTGGTTTTTTAGTTCGTCGCAATTTGATTGTGATGTTTCTCTGCACAGAACTGATGTTTCAAGGTGCAGCAATTGCTTTTGTTGCAGTTGGAAGATATTTGTTTGATTATTCAGGGCAGGTAATGGTCATCTTTATTCTCACGGTTGCCGCCGCAGAGGCGGCACTCGCACTCGCACTGGTAGTTCTCTTGCACAGGCAAAAAGAAACACTTGATGCAGATGCGTACGGAGAACTGTGCGAATGATGCAAGCAGTGACCGTTCTATCGAAACTTGTTGGGATGCCTGCAGCACCGTCTTCAGAGGTGTTGCACGCGATTGATTTGAATTGGGCAGGTTTTATCGTTTGGATGCCACTTATCTCACTTGTGCTCTGCGGTTTATGCGCAGCGTTCAAAGTTAAAACAAAAGCGCCTGCAATCATTACAATAATTTGCCTCGGGACTTCTTTCTTCCTCACACTTATGCTTTGGAATGGATACACGCAGCCCGAAACGATACACTTATTCGATTGGTTGCAAATCCACTGGGAAGATGGTTCTTTTGTTGCAAACTTTGCACTCTATGTGGACTCGTTGACACTGCTCTGGATGCTTTTTGTGACAGGACTTGGCACACTTATTGCTGTGTATGCTTCGGAATACATGGAGCACGATGTGGGCAAAGGATACGCGCGATTTTTTGCAGGCGTGAGCGTCTTCTTGTTTGCGATGACCTGTTTGGTCATGAGTGACAACCTTCTAATGTTGTACCTCGGCTGGGAAGGCGTTGGGTTTGCATCGTACTGGTTGATTGGTTACTTCTATCAGAAGCCATCGGCTGTCGCTGCGGCGAAGAAGGCATTCATCGTTAATCGAATCGGCGACGTTGGTTTGGCACTCGCTATATATCTCATCTGGTCCACGTTCGGCACTGTGCAGTACGACGAAATTACAACCGTGTTGCAATCGCATTCGTACGATGCGTCGTTTGGCGGTTGGACCGTGCACGCAATTCCATACTTACTTATGCTTGCTGCGTTCGGGAAGTCAGCACAGTTACCACTGTATGTTTGGCTACCAGATGCGATGGAAGGCCCAACGCCTGTCTCTGCGCTGATTCACGCGGCCACCATGGTGACTGCGGGTATTTACTTAATTATTCGAACGTATCCTCTTTTCATGTTGGACGAGTATGCGCTTCCCACCGTTGCGTGGGTTGGCGGTTTAACCGCGTTCTTCGCGGCGACTATTGG
>CAZURP010000064.1:0-8405 GCA_964623715.1 uncultured Isosphaeraceae bacterium
GCGAGGGTGCGAATGTGCAAAAAATGATCCACCTTTTTCAAAAAATAGCGTCATCCTTTGCCAACCTTGCAATTGCAATTCGTACGAATATTGGCGCTGATGCAATTCAAGAAATGATTGATTCGCTCCCTCCCTCAAATGGAGCTGGCGTATTGCCGAGAATAGACCTGAGCACCCTCGCGATGCAAGGCGACAGCGCTGCAACCGCTATTGATTCGATGGGCAACGCAGTGAAGTTACAAAAAACTGGAGATGGCTGGAAAGTCGCACTTGGAGGCAATGTCGACGGAGATTCCCAAGGTGATGAGTTATTGTTGATGATGCTTGAAAATTTAGGGTCAATCGGTGACGTCATGGCAACCATCACCGACCAAGTGAACTCCGGTGAGTTCACCACTCTCGACCAAATCGAGGAAGCGATGATGAACGCTTCTGGCATGAACCCCTTCTAATTTAATGCGTCTCAGAGCCACATTTATTTCTATTCCATAGCATTTTTTCCTCTGAGACTTTTTCGTGCTTTTTGTTCGCATAACCTTTTGTGTTACAAATAGTTATGAATCAAAAATGCCAAAAAATATGTTTTTGTAAAATCCCATCCCATTATTCTCCTAAACTATTGATTTAATAGTGCTTACGCGTGTTTCATATTCAATAATTCCTCTGAGGAATTATTGAATTATCTATTGTTGAAGAACTTCGATTGCGGTCCGTGCAACAAGCGGGTCTTCGGTGTTGTCGTGCGCGATTTCTTGGAGCTTGGCAAGCAATTCGGGATGCGGATTCTCCGCAAGAATGTTTCCTGCAACAATGACCGCATTCCTTCGAAGCATACCGAGTTTTGCACGTTTCATAGAAGAACCGCTGACATGTTCTCTGCGAGCATCCTCATCCCAATGAAGAACATCAAGCACATCAAACGCACCAAAACGAGGAGCATACACCTCATGCAGAAGTGCACGTGAGGACCGTACACTTGGCTGGTTGTGTGGGCAGACTTCTTGACAAACATCGCATCCAAAGAGCCAGCGTCCCATCTTGGGATAAAACTGAGGGTCAATCGCGGTTCTATGTTCAATCGTTAAATAGCTAATACACTTTCGTGCATCAACTTCCCACGGACTAATTGCATCTGTAGGGCACGCGTCAATGCAACGCGAGCAGCCTGAGCAAGGATCCGAGAGCGAAGAGGTTAAAGGTGCAATCTCCGCAGTTGTCACAATCGCCCCAAGGAGCAACCAACTACCAATACCCTGTTCGATGAGCAAGGTGTGTTTACCAACAGCACCGAGCCCCGCACGCTGAGCAAATTCACGTTCGAGTAATGGTGCCGTATCAACACATGCACGAAAAACTTCCTCAGGAAACTGCTCTCGCAATGCGTCACATACTGCATGCAACCGTTTCTTCATAACTTTGTGGTAATCAGCCCCTTGTGCATAACGTGCAATTTTGCCTCCAAAAGCAATGAGTTCTTCGGTTTCCAACGAACCGTACCTATCTGCAACACAAATTATTGACTTTGCATTTTCCACGAGGTTCCTCGGGTCGAGTCGCACTTCGACGTTGCGCTGCATCCACTCCATCTCGCCTTGCTTTTCGTCAGCGAGCCACTGAAGCAACTCGACATCATGCGTTGATCGAGTTGTTGCAGATACACCCGAGAGTGCAAAGCCGTGTGATTCACACAGGTCTGTCACCACATTCGAGTCAAGTGACGGCATTAAAAAGTTGTCGATGTCCCGTTAGGTAAGAGTTCTAATTTTGCGTATTCAAGGACGAGATGTTTTACTCCGCCTTGGAAATGAACTGTCACTGTTGAACCACGTGTTCTTCGAATGATGCGCTGAACTTTACCAACGCCAAACCGCTTATGACGAACAACAGAACCCGTTGTTATCTCTTGATCGCATGGGCTCGGAAGATCTACACCGGGATCATCCCACGCCTCAACTGCAACCTCTTCAAGTACGGAACTACCAGACATTTCACGAATAAATCGACTGCCCATAGTCCGATTCGACATCCCCCTCTGAGTTCTTCTTCGAGCATTTGTCAATAAGAGGTGCTTTCTTGCTCTTGTAATTCCAACATAACAAAGGCGTCGCTCTTCTTCCATCTGATCATTTTCATACAGCGATCTCTCGTGTGGAAGTAGCCCCTCTTCGAGGCCAGCAATCGCAACAAAGTCGAACTCCAAACCTTTTGCAGCGTGAAGCGTCATGAGTGTGACTGCTCCATTTTCAGGGTCGACAGCGTCTGCATCGCTCACCAATGCAACGTGTTCTAAAAATGAAAAGAGCATATGCAATGGTGTTGGCGGTTCTTCTCCCTCAGTTTCAATTTGTTCTTCAAACTCTGACGCCGCTGAAACAAGTTCTTCCAAGTTTTGCAAACGCTCCAAATCATCTTCGCTTGCATTCTTCGAATAGAAGGCTTCAAGCCCAGACTCCCTCACCACCCGCTCGACTAAATCAGCAAGGGAACCAGCTGCAGTCAGGCTTTCGTCCGATCTACCATCGACTTGCCACTGGTGGCAAGTGGTCGCAAACTTTTTCATCGAAGTTACTGCACGAGCAGTAAAACCTTGCTCTTTTGACACATGCGTAAGTGCGTCGAGCATTGACAACCCGTGCATTTGCGCAAGTTGTTCTAACCGCTGTATGGAAGTAGCACCAATCCCTCGTGTTGGAGTATTAATAATCCGAAGGAACGCGACATCATCTTTTGGATTCACGAGTAACCGCAAATACGAAAGCGCATGTTTAATTTCTTGCCTCGCATAGAACGCAGTACCCCGCGCAACGACATATGGCAGTCCCTCAGAACGAAACGCATCTTCAAGTACACGGCTCAAAGCGTTCACTCTATACAACACTGCCATTTCCTTAAGCAAAACGCCTTCGCTTTGTAGACGCACCGCTTCTCGAACAATTGCTTCTGCTTCTCCATGTTCACTTTCAAGCGAAATAATTGTCGGCATGTTTCCATCTTCACGTTCGGTGTAAAGTTTCTTTTCTTTTCGCTTTGCGTTAAACTCAATCAGTGTCGCAGAAGTGTTCACTATGTGCCCTGTTGAACGAAAGTTTCTTCCGAGTGGTACGACTGTCGCGTCACTGTATTGCTCTTCAAAATCGAGAATGTTTGAAATGTCTGCGCCGCGCCATGCATAGACTGACTGGTCAGGGTCACCAACCACACAGATATTCCTGTGGTTTTTGGCGATATTGTCGGCAATCACAAACTGCGTATGGTTTGTGTCTTGGTATTCATCGATCATGAGATATTGATAGCGGTCTTCCATCGCTTGCTTTACTTCTGAATCAAGACGGAACAACTGCGCTGTTTTCATAAGAAGATCGTCAAAATCAACCGCATCATTCCCACGTAAAATATTTTCGTATGCTCGATACATTTTCGCAATCGACTTCGCGTAAAAATCAGATGCTTCGTCTTCAAACGTGTCAACATCAATAACAATGTTTTTTGCCGCGCTTATCGCAGCAAGCACTGAAGCTGGTTTCCAATTTGTTTCATTTAAATTACACGCACGTATTGCTGCTTTTGCAGCACTTCGTTGGTCTGCTGTGTCGTAAATTGTAAATGTCGTTGTGCCAATAATTCGATCACCCCAGTCGCGTAGGACGCGTGCACAAAAAGCATGAAAGGTTGACACGGTAAGACCACGAGCGTGTAAGCCTTGTTCTTCGAGCAATATATACACTCGCTCGCGCATTTCTTTTGCGGCTTTATTTGTAAATGTAAGTGCAAGTATCTGCCATGGTGGAACACCATTGGCAATCAAGTTAGCAATTCGTCTCGTTACAACAGTCGTCTTTCCAGAACCCGGCCCAGCCAGCACAAGGAGTGGGCCTTGCATGTGACTGACGGCTTGTTGTTGTGCTTCGGTAAGCGAATTTGTCTGTGCATCCGTGCCCATATTCATTTCGACAGTGTAATACGAACTCGTTCCAACCCCTACACGAATGCCAATATATTCTTCAAAAATGACGAATTGACACCCCCGATTTTCAGTAGCGACAACCTTTCCACAAAATAGTACATGGCTGTCCCCTTTGTAACATCTGATAAAAAGTAGATTTACGTTTATTTAAAAAGGGTACGATATTTTGTGCTTTAGGACATTGCAGACCCAAGATGTAGTGGTACGATAAACAAGAGTGGCAAGCACTGTGCCTCTGGTTGGACAAGAACAGAAAACTAGAGAAAAACAGTCAAAAAGCTACATTTAGTGTCGTTTTTCAAGGAAAAACGTGTGATTTGAGTTTTATGGGACCTTGTTAGGAGAGAGGCAGGAAATGGCTGCATTTTGCGAAACGTTCAGTAAAGAACTAAGACAAAACGAATTCGCAACACCTTGCTATTCCAACAAAACCGAAACACATTTGAAGCCAAGAATGGCTTACTCCCCCGTTGATGGACAACACATAACACATTGGGAAATCAGACCGATTTCAGAAATACCGCAAGCAAGACAAACAAAAAAACACAAGCAGAAACGCACGGAAGCAAAACAGAACAGATGAAAATACAAAGACGATTTACAACAGCAGGCGAGAGCGTATGGGAAGCAACAGAATGGTCAACTCGATCAACTAAGATAACAAATGCAGATGGGTCAATCGTGTTCGAAATGAACAACGCTGAGATTCCAGCATCGTGGAGCCAACTCGCCGCAGACATTATGGTGAGCAAATACTTCCGAAAAGCCGGCGTGCCACAGTCGAATGAAGACGGCACTCCCCAAGTAGATGAGAACGGAAAAGTTGTCACCGGACCCGAACGCTCAGCAAAGCAAGTCATTCACCGCCTCGTCGGATGCTGGAGAAGTTGGGGAGAATCACATGGTTATTTCGACACCTCCGAAGATGCCGAGTCCTTCTACGACGAACTCTGTTACATGATGCTTAACCAAATGAGTGCGCCCAATAGTCCGCAGTGGTTTAACACAGGCTTAAACTGGGCGTACGGCATTTCAGGTCCTGCGCAAGGCCACTTCGTTTCTGACCCAGAAACCGGAGAAGTATCGCTTGCAGACGACGCCTACTCTCACCCACAACCGCACGCGTGCTTTATTCAATCAGTCAGTGATGACCTTGTGAATGAAGGTGGCATCATGGACTTGTGGACCCGCGAAGCACGACTCTTTAAATATGGTTCTGGAACTGGCTCAAACTTTTCAAATCTCCGCGGGGGCGAAGAACCTCTTTCAGGTGGTGGCAAGTCAAGCGGTTTGATGAGTTTCTTGAAAATTGGCGATCGTGCAGCAGGCGCAATAAAATCTGGTGGCACAACAAGGCGTGCCGCAAAAATGGTGTGCCTCGATGTTGACCATCCAGATATCGAAGAGTTTGTCTCTTGGAAAGTACGTGAAGAATTAAAAGTTGCTGCACTTGTTGAAGGCATGAAACACCTCACGCCAAAACAACAGCAACAAGCAAAAGACCTTGGCTTGACACTTGACTATGATTTCAACGGTGAGGCATACCAGACAGTTGCAGGACAAAACTCAAACAACTCCGTTCGCCTCTCACACGATTTCCTCGAAGCAGTTGACCGCGAAGAAGAATGGAACCTCATCCGAAGAACAGACGGCGAAGTTGCAAAATCAATCCCAGCGAGTAAACTTTGGAACACGATTTGCGATGCTGCTTGGCACTGCGCAGACCCTGGCGTGCAATTCGATACTTCCATAAATGATTGGCACACCTGCCCAAAGAGCGGACGTATTAACGCATCCAATCCATGCAGCGAGTACATGTTCCTTGATGACACTGCGTGCAACCTTGCCTCATTGAACTTGCTGAAGTTCTACAACAGCGACACACAGATGTTTGATGTTGACTCTTTTGAGCACGCCATTCGACTCTGGACTGTCGTTCTAGAAATTTCCGTATTAATGGCAGCATTTCCAAGCGAAGCAATCGCACATCAAAGTTGGCAATACAGAACACTGGGGCTCGGTTTTGCAAACCTTGGCGCCATGCTCATGCAAGCTGGCATTGCGTACGACAGCGAAGCAGGGCGTGCAGTCTGTGGTGCAGTCACGGCAATTCTCACGGGTCGTTCCTATGCGGTAAGCGCTGAAATGGCTGGCGAGTTAGGTCCATGCGATGGTTTTGCTGACAACGCCGAAGACATGCTCCGCGTCATTCGAAACCACACACGAGCGGCGAACGGTGTTGCGCGCGACAGCGGTGAATACGAAAAACTTCGCCTTGCACCTGTTCCAATCAATCATGGTCTATTCTTAGACGACTCAATTAACATCACGAACGCTGGGGATCTACTTGGCAGAGCTGTTCAATCTTGGGACGAAGCGCTCGCCCTTGGTGGGCGACACGGTTTCCGCAATGCACAAGTAACAGTGATTGCACCAACTGGCACCATCGGTCTACTTATGGATTGCGAAACAACAGGTGTTGAACCTGATTTAGCATTAACGAAGTTTAAGAAACTCGCCGGTGGTGGATATTTCAAAATCGCAAACCAATCCTTACGACCTGCACTCCTTTCGCTTGGATACACCGCACTCGAAGTCGACCAAATCATGCTGTATGTGATGGGCACACTTTCACTCGAAACACCAATGCCTAAAACCGTGTCCGATGACGGCGAGGAAGTTTCATTCAGCGAATTCCTGCTTCGAAACGGATACACCGAAGAAGACATCGCAACGATGAATGATTCCCTTCCAACAGTGTTTGAACTTTCGTTTGCATTTGCCGCGTGGTCTATGCCCGATCATGTCCTTGAAGCACATGGCATCACAAGAGATCAAGCAACGGCTGATGCCTCCTTTAATGGATTAAAATTACTGGGACTTACGAACGACGAAATCGGTGAACTGAATCGCCGAATCTGCGGCACGGGCACCATCGAAGGTGCACCATTTTTAACTGAAGAACACCTATCCGTGTTTGATTGTGCAAACCGATGTGGCGAAACCGGAACACGGTACATTGCAGCAGAGGGGCACATCCGTATGATGGCCGCGTGCCAACCGTTCATTACTGGCGCCATTTCAAAAACTATTAACCTTCCCAACGAAGCAACCACTGAGGATATCGCGAAGTCCTACTGGCTTAGTTGGGAACTTGGTTTAAAAGCAAACGCACTCTACCGAGATGGGTGCAAGCTGAGTCAACCTCTCAACGCAAAGGCAGACACTACGCTCGAGGACGATGAAGACAGCGCAGAGTTGGAATCAGCACACGAAGAAGTTGCATGCGAAGTCGTCGCTGCCGCTGATATGGCTGAACATGACCGACCAGAAGTCGTCGAACGCATCGTTGAAAAAATCATCGAGCGACCAATGCGGAAACGTTTGCCTGACACCCGCCACAGTATCACGCACCACTTTAACGTTGCGGGACATGAGGGATACCTCACTGTGGGCATGTATGAAATTGGTGGTCCAGGCGAGCTCTTTATCACCATGTCAAAAGAGGGTTCGACCATAGGTGGTCTCATGGACAGCCTAGGCACTGCTATTAGCGTTGCGTTGCAATACGGTGTTCCTATCGAAAGCCTTGTGAATAAGTTTGCGTTCCAACGATTCGAACCACAAGGCATCACGACCAATCGTGACATCCCATTTGCGAAGAGTCTTGTCGACTACATTTTCCAATGGATGGGAATGCAATTTATTGAGGGATACCGTGAAGCAAACATCCCAAATCGACCTTCAACCTCAACCCTGCCGACCAATGCAAAACTAATAAAACGAACCAAGCCTGTCAAGGAGGACGCGCCATGGAAAGAAACAAAAGACGACACACTCACCACTCCTCGAGATACAACGACCATGTCGCGTGGTGGTGTTGCGCCAAAAGCTGGCGGAACCACCGAGGTGAAGATAGAAGCGGAAGTTGTCACGCAACGAAAAGTTGCCGTCCAAACGACGACCGATGGTGTGCAAACCGAGGAGACCACTATGCAATCCTCCCTGAGCAAAGCCACTGCAAAAATGCAAGGTGACGCACCCGCGTGTCCAACTTGCGGAGAGATTACTGTTCGAAATGGAACTTGTTACAAATGTATGAATTGCGGTAATTCACTCGGATGTTCCTAATTTTTTTGGAGAGAGCTGGATGGGGATTGTTGGAGCTTAAACACGGATGACTGATGATGTACAAGTAAGAGGAAGGAACCACTTGCTTGAGTTGTGCGCCGATGGAACGGTGCCCTTCTCATGTTCCACCCAACGGGTAGAACGCCTTCACCAGAATGATTACTCCCTCAATTGTGACCTTCGCCCAGATCAAGGATGAACTGAGCACCTGTGCGGAATTTCCCCTAACGGGTGAAATTCCTTCTCTTCCCCCCCCGCGACGGCCCCACCACCGTCTTGGGGGAGTTTTTTATCCCCCCCCTTTTTTTGT
>CAZURP010000065.1:0-8228 GCA_964623715.1 uncultured Isosphaeraceae bacterium
TCTTCGTTCGGGTGCTCGTGTTGCGATTGCAACTGAGATAACCGAGGAAGAATAACTCTAGTGTCACCTCTCTTCTTTATCAAAAGACCTATCTTTGCCATGAGTATCGCGATACTCATGGTCCTAGTTGGTGGCATCTGTATTTATTTGTTGCCTGTTGCGCAGTTTCCACAGATTACGCCACCGCAAGTGCAAGTAACTGCGGGGTACCCGGGCGCAAGTTCTGAAGTTGTCTCGGATATTATTACAACGCCAATTGAAGAACAAGTAAACGGCGTCGAGAACATGATGTACATGTCATCGAACAGCACAAACAATGGTGCTTCGTCGCTGACGATTTCTTTTAACATCGGTACTGACCTCGATATCGCAACGGTGGATGTGCAAAACAGAGTCGACCAGGCAATGGCAAATTTGCCGAGCATCGTGCAAAAATCAGGCGTTTCAGTCACGAAGCAATCGACCACAATGCTTGCAGTAGTCAGTTTGTACTCAGAAAACGACACGTACGACAGCGTGTTCATGGGGAACTACGCGGACATACACTTGTACGACGAACTTAAGCGCGTACCCGGCGTGGGAAGCATTACGATTTTTGGATTGAAAGAGTACGCGATGCGCGTTTGGCTTGACCCGCAAAAAATGACAAGCATGGGGATTACTCCAGAAACAGTTGCGTCTGCAATTAGTAAGCAAAATTTGCAGATTGTCGCTGGTCAAGTTGGCGCTCTTCCACTTGCTGACCCGACTGCTTCGACCTATCAATTGACCGCGAAGGGCCGTCTTGAAGACGTTGATGAGTTTGCCGACATCATTGTGCGCAGCGACGGCGGTGCAATAGTTCGTATTAGAGACATCGGTTCGGTAGAACTGGGCGCTCGTACGTATGCTTCAAACAGTACGCTTAGTGGGAAGCCAGCAACGTCAATGGGTATTTATCAATTGCCGGGCGCTAACGCATTGGATGTTACCGCTGGTGTAAAAGAAGCGATGGCTGGGCTTGCGCAACATTTTCCAGACGATTTGAAGTATCAAATGACATTCGATACTTCTGAGTTCGTCCGCATTTCACTGGTTGAACTCGTCGTAACATTGCTCGAAGCGGTGGGTCTTGTCGTACTTGTCATTTTTGTCTTCCTGCAAAGTTGGCGAGCTGCAATAATTCCAGTCATTGCAATTCCGGTGTCCCTTATTGGCGCATTTGCCATCATGATGGCGTTTGGCTTTTCTATAAACACGCTAACTCTTTTGGGGTTGGTCCTTGCAATTGGCTTAGTCGTAGATGACGCAATTGTTGTGGTTGAAAATGTTGAACGGCAGATGGAAAAGGGTGATGTTACGCGCCGCAAAGCTACGGCGATTGCGATGAAGGAAGTGACAGGACCAATTGTGGCGACTTCGCTCGTATTACTTGCAGTGTTTATCCCGGCTTCATTTGTGCCAGGAATTAGCGGGCAACTGTATAACCAGTTTTCATTGACAATTGCCTTTAGTGTTGTTCTGTCTGCGATAAATTCGCTTTCACTAAGTCCCGCACTTTGCGGCATGCTCTTGCGAGTGAAAAAAAACGAGGAACGTTTTGTTTTATTCCGATGGTTTAACACGATGTTTGACAAGGCAAGTGATTGGTATGCGTCGCTTGTTCAAACGCTATCCAAAGTATGGGTGCTTGTGTTGCTGGTGTTTTGTGGATTGACAGCACTTATGGGGTACGTCACGTTGCACATGTCGACTGGATTTGTTCCAGAAGAGGATCAAGGATATTTCTTTGTGAGCTTCGAAGGCCCGCCAAGCATGTCGCTTTCAAGAACGGATGAAGCCGCGCAAGAACTGACCGAAATTATGATGGCGCACGAGGGTATTCAAGATGTTGTTGTCATTACAGGGGTAGATTTTTTAAGTGGATTCACTGCAAAAACTTCTTCCGGAATGGCGATACCAATTTTAACGAATTGGGAAGAGAGAACGACTGACGAGCTGAGCGTCTGGGGAATAATGGATAGTTTGCGAGCAAAGTTCCATGCAGTGCAATCGGTGCAGTCGACGGTGCTCAATGCACCTGCAATAATGGGCCTTGGTTCGACAGGAGGTTTTGCCTTTCAAATTCGTGACTTGAATGCACAAGGCGCGCAGGCGCTTGGAAAAGTGACGGATGATTTCGTCGCACGCATCGATGGCTTGGATGAAATTGGTTTTGCAATGTCTTCGTTCTCAAGTGACGCGCCTATGTTCCACCTTGCTATTGATAGAACAAAGGCAAAAATGCTGAATGTAGATTTGTCCACACTGTTTGATGTGTTGCAATACAACTTAGCATCGGTGTACGTCAATGATTTTAATAAGTACGGCAAGATATATCAGGTGATTGTTCAAGCAGAGGGTAGTAGCCGGCGCACACCACAGGACATCGGCAACTTAGAAGTGATGAACTCGTTTGGTGAAGCGATTCCTCTGTCAGAACTCGTTGAAGTGCAAGCTGTGCTTGGAAGTGAAAACTTATCGCACTACAACATGTATACGTCCGCGCAGATTATTGGTATGTCATCTGCGGGCTATAGTTCTGGAGACAGTATCAAAGCAATTTGGAATGAAGTGAAGAACTTGCCACAAGGGTACGACTTCCTTTGGACTGACATTGTGTATCAGCAAATCGCTGCGATCAAAGCAATCCCAATCATCTTTGGTTTAGCAATTTTGGTTGTTTTCTTGTTCCTTTCTGCGCAGTACGAAAGTTGGACAATCCCTTTCATGATTTTGCTTACGGCGCCACTTGCGATTTTAGGTGCAGTGCTTGCATTAAAAGTTCGAAGTTTGGATTTAGACATTTACGGGCAAATTGGTTTGATTCTTCTTATTGGACTTGCATCAAAGAATGCGATTCTCATTGTTGAATTTGCAAAGAAAAATCGTGAATCAGGTATGGGGATTGTTGAATCAGCAATGAACGCTGCAAAATTACGTCTTCGCCCAATTCTTATGACTGCACTTGCATTTATCCTTGGCGTTGTCCCGCTTGTTATTGCTTCTGGCGCAGGAGAGAACAGCCGACACTCCATTGGCACGACAGTCTTTGGCGGGATGATTGCCGCAACGTTTTTAAGTCTAGTTTTCGTTCCAATCTTTTACATCATGATTGAATCAATGCGTGAAAAGTTTGGGTTCACAAGCGTCATCGATGACGAAGACCTTGGTTAAATATTGTAATCTGCCGCGGGCAGATTAATACGCGCGTTTTGAATCGTTGCCTTCGTGCCAATTCAAGAAGGCGCGGTTGACAACAGCGTTACCACCGGGAGTTGGATAATCGCCCGTAAAATACCAATCGCCGGTGTATTCAGGCATCGCGGCTCGAAGTCCGTCGACATCTTGATAAATGACATCAAGCTGCCCGTTCCACTCGATGGCGTCGGGCATGACGAGTTCAGCAACTTTGCATGAAATTTCTTTGAGTGAGAATTGTTCGTAGAGTGCTTTGACTTGGTTTAGCATTTGCGGCACAGGCAATTCGAGTTGCTCTTTGCACCGGTTTGCAATCTCATCAAAGATTGCTTCATTGCCTGCGTCTTTTGTTAATGAGACGGCCGCGTCGAATGCGATGAATTTGCCTATTTGGCTCATGTCAATACCGTAGCAATCTGGATACATGATTGGCGGTGCAGAACTGACGACAACGATTCGTTTTGGGTTCAGTTGCGATAAACTTGTAATGATGGACTCGCGTAATGTTGTTCCGCGAACAATGGAATCATCAACTACAACAAGTGTGTCGTCTTTTTCGATGAGCCCACGAGTGATGTCGTAAATGTGGGTGACAAGATCACGCCGCGCCGCATCGTGCGTAATAAACGTACGAAGTCTCTGGTCCTTATGTGCAATGAGTTCCGCTTGCACGCGCGTGTGGTTAAGTTTTGTAAGGTCGGCACGGGTGACTGACCCGTCTTGGATTTTGTTCCAGATTACATCTGCTTCGAGCGAGCGAAGGGCCCCGCCAACTGCTTCAAGTAATCCCAAGAAACATGTTTCTGCTGTGTTGGGAATGTAGCTAAAGAAGGCGCGGTCTATGTCTTCACCAACAACCTTCATAATCCGAGGGGCAAGGTTCGCGCCGAGCCGTTTACGTTGCTTGTAAATAAGCGGATCGTTGCCTCGGCTGAAATAAATTCGTTCAAAGGAACATTGACGTTGTTCGAGTGGCGGAGTGAATTCAAAATCTTGAATTTCGCCATCGCGTTTTACGACAACAACATGCCCTGGCGCGACCTGCTCGATTTCGTCTGGGTCAACATTAAACACATTTGCCAGTGCGCCGCGTTCGGAAGCGCATGCAACGACGTCGTCGTTTATATAGATAAACGCTGGTCGAATACCCGCTGGGTCACGCCAAATAAACGCATCGCCGTTGCCAACGAGCGACGCAAAGACATATCCACCATCCCAATACTGTGCAGCTTTTTTGAGCATGCGCCCGAGGTCAAGTTCTTTTGATACGGTTTTTGCGAGCGCTCGACCTTCAAGTTCTTCGTGTTGCTTGATGAGCCGTTCGTGTTCGTTATTCAAGAAATGGCTAATTTTTTCGAGGATGACTTGGGTGTCGTTGTCGCCGACTGGGTCAAGACCATACTCGACGAGGCGATTGAACAAATCGCCAGAGTTGGTCATATTAAAGTTGCCAGCAAGGGCAATATTCCGGCTCGCGATATTGCTTTTGCGAATAAACGGATGGCACATTGCCATCGAATTTCCTGCGTGAGTGCCATACCGAAGGTGCCCAAGGTACGCTTCGCCGAGGAACCTGCATTCGCGCTTTGCATCCATTTCAGTTTCTGCAGAAATCGATTCACGTAGTTGTTCCGTATCTTCTGTGATCACATCGAAGATTCGTTCGATCGCGTTGTGCTTATCTGATCGGACGCGGAGTACGAAATTGTCTCCCGCTGGCATATCAAACTTGACAGTTGCCAAGCCAGCACCGTCTTGCCCGCGGTTGTATTGTTTTTGCATGAGCAAATATGTTTTTCGGAGTCCCCATGCAGCGTCACCGTACTGCTCTTGGTAGTAGTGCAGGGGCTTTCGTAGCCGTACAAAGGCAAGGCCGCATTCGTGGGTGAGTCGGTCGCTCATGTGAAGGGCGAATGATACACGCAATTTGAGCGTTCTTGTTGCAGGGTTCCCATGCTTATCCTCGTGACAGGCACTTTGCGCCCGAGGACTTGCTTTGTGTGACAGTCACGTCGAATTAATATCGATAATGGTCAGCTTTGTACGGGCCTTCGACAGGGACGTCGATGTAGTCTGCTTGTTCTTTTGTAAGCTGAGTCAATTTCACGCCGAGTTGTTCGAGGTGTAATCGTGCGACCATTTCATCAAGTTTCTTCGACAAAGTGTAAACCTTGTGCTCGTAACTGCCGTGGTTGGCATGCAATTCCATTTGCGCAAGCACTTGGTTGGTAAACGAGTTACTCATCACGAAACTTGGGTGACCAGTTGCGCAACCAAGATTCAAAAGACGGCCTTCAGCGAGGACGATGATGGAGTGACCGTCCGCGAATTTCCATTCGTCGACTTGTGGCTTGATGTTGATTTTTTCAATACCGTCAAGTTTTTCAAGACCCGCCATATCGATTTCGTTATCGAAGTGGCCAATGTTGCCAACGATTGCATTGTGCTTCATCTTAGACATGTGAGCGGCAGTAATGACATTGAAGTTGCCTGTTGTTGTAACAAACACGTCAATGTTGCTCACAACATCGTCCATGCGAACGACTTCGTAGCCTTCCATTGCTGCTTGTAGCGCGCAAATCGGGTCAATCTCGCTGACCATGACTCTGCAGCCTTGCCCCTTGAGTGCTTGGCAACATCCTTTGCCAACGTCGCCGTATCCAGCAACGAGTGCAACTTTACCTGCGAGCATAACGTCAGTTGCACGCATGATGCCGTCTACACAAGAGTGGCGGCAACCATAGAGGTTGTCGAATTTACTTTTTGTCACAGAGTCGTTCACGTTGATGACTGGGAACAGCAGCGTGTTCTCCTTCGCCATTTGATACATGCGGTGAATGCCTGTCGTTGTTTCCTCGCTCACGCCGTTGACTTCAACCGCGTACTGTTCCCAGAACTTGTTGTTCCAACCTTGCACGTCAGCAAGTAAGTCAAGAATAATTCTTTCGTCTTCGCTGCCAGCACCTTCGCTTGTAGGAACGGAACCTGACTTGTTGTACTCCACACCTTTGTGGACAACGAGGGTCGCGTCGCCACCATCGTCAAGAATAAGATTCGGGCAATTCCCATCGCCCCAGTGGAGTGCTTGGAAAGTGCACCACCAATATTCTTCGAGTGTTTCGCCTTTCCAAGCGAAGACAGGAATGCCTTGTGGGTTGTCGGGTGTGCCGTTTGGACCAACGGCAACTGCAGCAGCCGCGTGGTTTTGAGTGGAGAAAATATTGCAACTTGCCCATCGAACTTGTGCGCCTAGGGCAACGAGGGTTTCAATCAAGACAGCAGTTTGAATCGTCATGTGCAACGAACCAGTGATTCGAGCGCCCGAAAGTGGTTTAGACTCGCCGTGTTGCTCGCGAAGCGCCATTAAACCAGGCATTTCGTGTTCTGCGATTTCGATTTCTTTACGGCCGTACGCCACAGTTTCGGGCGAGAGGTCAGCCACCTTGAAATCACAAGGGGCGAAGAGGTCTAAGTTGGTGTTCAGAAATGTTGTCATTGCTGGTGCTTCGGTGGTCACGGTGCCGTCTCCTATAGGTATTCGTTTGGCCGTTTGTCTATCCATAAATCCGGATTGTCGGATAAAAGGACTATTGTAACGGAGAAAGCACTATTGAGTGCGTATTCCGATGAAATTCGGTATCATACTGCGCTTCAAACGCGCCCTTACTATAGAGGATAAAACAGTGGCTGACACATTCCCTTGCAAAATCGTAACTCCCACCGAAGAATGCTTCGATGGTCAAGCAACCTATGTTTCCTTCCCTTCATGGGACGGGCAATACGGTATGAAGAAGGGTCTCGCGCCACTTCTTTCAACCCTTTCTCCCGGAACACTTCGCATTGATACTGAAAGTGGTTCAGAGAGGTACCTCATTGAAGGTGGTTTTGCACACGTTGATGGTGACGGATTATCGCTTGTGACTGAGGGCGCTGTCCCAGCAAGGGAACTCAATCTTGAAGAAGCAAAAGCAGAACTTGCTGAGGCAAATGCTCGTGTTACTTCCGATGAAAAAGATCGAGTTGCAGTTGAACGAGCGCAAAAAGTAGCAATCGCTAAAGTGGCACTCGCGAGTAAGTAATGTCCTCTGCCCCCAACCCCGCTCCCTACAATGGGAACAATGAAAACACGGGTGTACCGTGTGCAACGTTGCCTCTCGAACAACGCGTCGAAGCACTCTTGTTTGCAAGTGAGCGCTCGCTTTCGGAAACAAAAATAAAAACGGTTCTTGGTATTGAAGACGAAGACGCAACGAAGCAAATCAAGTCTGTGATCGAATCGTTGAACAAATCGTACGACGATTCATCTCGCGCTTTTCGTATTGAACGAATTGCTGGCGGGTACCGTGTAATGACTCGAGAAGAACTCGCGCCACTTGTATCGCGTTTGCACGCCCAGCGACAACAACAAAAACTTTCACAAGCTGCGCTCGAGACTCTTTCGATTATTGCGTATCGCCAACCAGTGATGCGCGCTGAAGTGGAAGTTATTCGAGGCGTTGCTTCGGGTGAAGTTCTTCGTGGACTCATGGAACGTCGGCTTGTCAAAATTGTTGGTCGTGCTGAGGAGCTTGGCCGTCCAATGTTGTACGGAACGACGAAAGATTTTTTGACTATTTTTGGGCTTGCGAACCTGAAGGATTTGCCGGAAGTGCAGGGTCTAGTACGCGAGCCATCGTGGAAGCCAGCGACCCATGAGGTGGAGCCTGCTGAGCCAACAACGGAAGCAGAATCGACCGAAACAACAGAAGTTACAGAACAAACTGCTGAATAATTCCAAAATCTGACATACTATTTGGGGGATGAAGAAACGAGCGATCTCTATACACCCGACCGCTGTCTTTGTGGTGTTACTCTTGTTGGTGGCTCCATCCGCTTTCTTTCAAGGGAAAAACTTACCAATGTGGTTGTTCGGCGCAATGGCTGTCACGATGGCAATAACATTTGTGTGGACAAAGCTTGTTCTGCGCTCTATCGAAGTGCGCAGAATTATCGGTGCGCCCGCCAAGGTT
>CAZURP010000066.1:0-8218 GCA_964623715.1 uncultured Isosphaeraceae bacterium
TTGATAAAATAGTACATCGCTTGTTCTGGAGTCAGTTTACTTACTGGTGGAAGCACGCCAAATGCATCTGCAGTAAGGAAAATAACGTTCTTGGGGTGACCACAAACGCTCGGAATAACCGCATCAGGAATAAAATCAACTGGATACGCGACCCGAGTGTTTTCGGTCTTAGAGCCATCTTCATAGTCTGGAATTCGAGTCTTTTCATCAAGGACTACATTCTCAAGTACAGCGCCAAATTTAATAGCGTCCCAAATTTGTGGTTCGCCTTCCTTAGAAAGTTTAATGCACTTCGCGTAACAACCACCTTCAAAGTTAAAAATACCGTCAGCACTCCAGCCGTGTTCATCGTCGCCAATGAGCGGGCGGTTTGGATCAGCGGAGAGTGTTGTTTTTCCAGTTCCGCTTAAACCAAAGAAAAGGGCAGCATTTGTTGGGTCATCTTTATCCACGTTCGCAGAGCAATGCATTGGAAATACGTCTACTTCTGTCATATCGAAGTTCATCGCATAGAAAATTGATTTTTTGTTTTCGCCTGCGTACCGCGTTCCGCAGATAACGACCTTCTTCTGCTCCATAGATTGAATAACACAAACGCCGCTATTCAAACCGTAGCTTTCATAATCTTCAATAACAAGGTTGCACGCGTTAATGATTGTCCAATCTGGATCAAAGTTTTCTGGGTCTGCGCCGCCAATGAACATTCTTGAAACAAACAAACTGTGCCACGCTTCTTCGGTCACAAATGAAACATTCAACCGGTATCGGTCGTCGGCTCCTGCAAAACCATCGAAGCGGAATAACTCTTCTTTTTTGCCGAGGTACTCTATAGCGAGGGCTTCAATTTTCGCGAAGTTTTCAGGGGAAATTGGTCTGTTCACGCCACTCCAATCAATCGCATCGTGGATGCCTGGAGTGTCTTCGACAAATTTATCGTTTGGTGAACGGCCTGTGCGCTCACCTGTGTCGCAGCAGAGTGCGCCGTTGGCGGCGAGTACGCCCTCACCTCGAGCAAGAGAAACTTCGACGAGCTTCGCTGTCGAGAGATTTGCGTGCATGTTGACTCCGGGGAAATCGAGGCTTTTTGTTGCAGTTTTCATAGTATTTCTCTTGTGAAAGTGAGCGTTTGTGGGTTTCGCTGAAACCGCATATTCTACCTCACACTCGACTAAATTTCCACTTTTTATGCAAACGAAAAGTAATCTAAACCAAGCGCTACATTGACCAAGTGCTTTGTTGCGGATATCCTGCGCAGTCCCCTATGGCGATCGTAGCTCAGTCGGTAGAGCACCGGGTTGTGATCCTGGATGTCGCGGGTTCAAGTCCCGTCGGTCGCCCTTTTTTATTTGGCTCTGAGACGCATTTAATTCTTCTCAAGAACTCGGCCGCATTCACTGCAAACATCCGCATTCCTTACTTTTTGGGGATATCCGCAGTGCAGGCAATGGTCCTTTGACCACGGGCGCGCTCGCCAATAGAGTGATATCACAATAAATGGGCCAAACAGCCAAAGCGATGCCAAAACAGAAAATGCAAGCGCAAAAAATGAACCTGTTTCGCAGTAGCAATTGGATCTCCTTGCAACCATAGCAGTCAGCGGAATGGACAAGAGCAATTCGATGAGGGAGCCTGCGAAAAGTATGCCTGTCAATCGAACCAGTGGATTTGCGTCTCTTGGGCTCCTTTGCACGAACACAAACAAACAAACAGACCAAACGATCCATGAAACACCGATTGCAACAACAAAATAGGTTGGGTCTACGCTGTCTTGTTTCGGGCTGTTGAAAATCAACGAAGTGACAAATGAGTAGAAACCAACAAGGAGTACCAAGGAACAAATAGCTCCAAACAAACCTGCAAGCACCATGCTCACTTTGAGTGATTTACCATACAGCGACACTGTCGGTGGATTTACCAGTGGTAGAACAAAAATCACTTGCGTTGCAACGATAATTATTGCGAGGAGTGAAGCGTCTACCCATGGGTACGCTATGGGTGAATCGTCAAACACCACCTGCATGAGTGCTGTTACCGCAACCAGCACAAGTGCATTAAACAAGAATGCACCCACTATTATCAACATTCGTTTCAAACCCTGCATCCCCGCACAATACCAGAAGTTACAATCCAGCCATGCAATTCCATGCAATACAACACGACGTGGTTCAGGGTGACATTCAAACAACACGCACGCATGTTGAAGCGTTGATTCAAAAAGCAAATCCTTCAAACGGAGATTTTGTCGTACTCCAGGAGATGTCCGACACGGGGTGGTCAATGGATTACAAAACCCTCGCCAAGAGCTCCAGTGTAAAATGGGGTTGTTCACTCGCAAAACAGTTTGGAGTTTGGCTACAAATCGGTTGGGCGGGTCTCGACCAAGGCCGAGGCAAAAACTGCATTTCGATATGTTCCCCTGAAGGTGCAGAAGTTGCAACGTATATAAAAACCTTCACTTGCAATCCACTCGAAGAAAACAAGTTTTACGTTTCAGGATCGGAACTCATCATTCTTCACATCGGCGAACTTCGAATCTGCCCTTTTATTTGTTACGACTTACGATTCCCCGAACTCTGGCGCCTCGCGGCGTTTGAGGGCGTTGATGTCTTCACAGAATCGTCAAGCTGGCCAAGAGCGAGAATTCACCATTGGAAAACGCTTATCACCGCCCGTGCAATTGAAAACCAAGCATTTGTGGTCAGCGCAAATCGTTCTGGGAAGGACCAACTCGCTGAATGGGGTGGCGCGTCATTACTCGTCTCCCCGCTTGGTGAAATACTCGCTGAAGCTCCTGAAACCGGCGACCACGCACTCTCCACAACGATAGATACGAATAATGCTCGGGCTTGGCGAAATTCTTTCCCTGCAATGGAAGATATTCGAGAAGAATTGCTTGGAAACATCAAGGTTACCCATATCTTCGCTTGATACGAGGGGGTTTGTCGGGTACCCTTCCATTCCGATTACGGCGAAATAGCTCAGTTGGTAGAGCACTGCACTGAAAATGCAGGTGTCCCCGGTTCAAGTCCGGGTTTCGCCATTAGAATGAAATTATGGAAAAAACTGTAGAAGCAATCATTCTTGTCACATGCCCAGATCAACGGGGAATCGTCGCTCGGCTTGCATCTGCAATTCACGAAACTGGCGGCAATATTCTCGACGCCTCGCAACACACCGCCGAGCCTACAAGCACTTTCTTACAAAGAATCCACGTCTCTTGGGAAGATGCAAGTGTTTCTGCAGACTCTATTCAACACGCGCTCCAGCCACTAGTTGATGAGTTACAGCTTGACCTTCACATTCGCTGGGGAGATACACCGCGCAAAGTGGCTGTGTTTGTTTCACACGAAGATCACTGCCTCCATGATTTGCTTTTACTTCAACGCGATGGCGCACTTCACTGCGAGATCGCACTCATCGTTTCAAATCACAAAAAACTCGAACCGATTGCAACACAGTTTGGCATTCCATTCCATCACGTTCCTATTGAAAAGTCATACGATGTTGAAGTAGAAGCTGCTCAGATCAAGTTACTCGAAGACAACAATATCGACCTTGTGATTCTTGCCAGGTATATGCGCGTGTTGAGTGAGTCGTTCACTGAGATATATCCAGGTCGAATCATTAATATCCACCATTCATTTTTGCCTGCATTTGCAGGCGGAAGACCGTATCACCAAGCGTTTATAAAAGGCGTGAAGCTCATTGGTGCCACCGCTCATTATGCGACTGCGGACTTAGACGAAGGTCCAATCATCGAGCAAGGCGTGATTCGAGTTTCACCCAAAGACCATGTCGAAGACATGATTCGCAAGGGTCGTGACATTGAACGTACTGTTCTTGCTCGCGCTGTTCGATGGCATCTCGAAGATCGCCTAATTGTCCACGCAAACCGCGTCATCGTCTTCGAATAATTCCTCTGAGACTTTTACGTTGGTTTTATTCGTTAAGTTTTTGCCCACAAACAACTTACATCAAACTGCACGGTTCAAAACAGCAAAAATATTTTTCATTTATTGTCGCCATAAACCATTGACACTACATTACTTACGGTAACAACCCTTGCATAAAAGTCTCAGAGGAATTTTTGGAGTAAATGCCGGCGTTAGCCGGCTTCGCGGAGGCGGTCTATGCGCATTTTGTGCATCATTCGCTTCATCGTGTCGTTTGAAGCTGTCATGCCACCAAGCGGATAATGCTCACTGAGTGCTGTGGCGAGTCGTGCTTCGGTCGTCATCATAAAATAAGCAGGTCGATCAAGCACTCTCGTTGCAAATTTTAACGCTCGTTGCAAGTGCTGTTGCGTCGTCGCAAGTACTAAGGTCTCACCCTCAAGATTCATCGGTAAGCAACGGAACTGCCACGCTTGACGTGGCGAAACCAATTCCTTCGCATCAGCTCGAGGCATAAATGTCAACGGGTCAATAGTTGGTGCATTACAAGCATATTGGTACGACCACGCTTCCTCAATTGCTTCCAAAGAAATGCCGCAAAGCGTTTCAGCTATCTCGCCAAACGGTCTTCCTGTTTTTCGTTGTTGTTCTAGTATTGAACGAACATCTTGTTCCGTGAGCAATCCCTGCTCAACAAGCACTTCTCCGAGGAGGAGCGTGCGGCTATTCTTCCATGCATTTTCTTGTTCCATGGATAAACCATCGACCCGCCCCACAGCCGACTCTACGAAGGTTCGCTCCAAAGCAATTTAGTCGGGTAAAGACGTGTCGTCTGTATCGATTACTTGCGTTATAGGAACGCACTTAGACCGTGCAAGAGGCTCCGATGAGGTTTTCGGGGTTCAACGCAAGCAGTTCCTCTTTCACAAATACCCCATCTTCACGGATAACTTCTCCATCAAATGAAATGGTGCCACCGCCATGCTCTGGTCGCTGTATCAACACAAGATCCCAATGGACTTCTGATTTATTTCCATTGCATGCGTCGTCATATGCGTTTCCAGGAGTGAAATGGAGCGAACCAGCGATTTTTTCATCAAACAGGATATCTTTCATCGCTTCCTTTATATAAGGATTAAAACCGATTGCGAATTCGCCAACATACCGCGCGCCCTCGTCTGAATCAAAAATACCCTCTAGGTATTCTCCGCCCTGGTCCGCCGAGCAACCCACAATTTTCCCGTCCTTAAATTCAAGACGTATATTTTCAAACGAATGCCCTCGGTAAATGGAAGGTGTGTTGTACTGAATCACGCCATTGATTGAATCTTTCACCGGTGCAGTAAATACTTCTCCATCTGGAATATTCACTCGTCCACAACATGGAATAGCGGGGATGTCTTTTATCGAAAACCTCAAGTCCGTATCTCCAGGGCCTTGAATATGCACTTGGTCTGTTGCGTTCATAACTTCGACAAGTTTCTCTGCTGCTTCTGCCATCAAACTATAATCAAGTGTGCACACATCAAAGTAAAAATCTTCGAATGCCGAAGTGTTCATACCAGCGAGTTGCGCCATTCCTGGTGTAGGCCAACGAAGCACACACCAACGGGTGTGATTTAACCGTTGTTTCATGTGCACTGGTGTGCCGTAAATTCTTCCCCACGCTTGTTGGCGCTCTGCATCAAGACCGCTCATCTCGCTGACATTGTGCGAACCACGCATCCCAAGATATGCATCCATTTGCTTCATCCTCTCCAAGTCATACGAAGACCAAACATCGTATTGAGCATCTTCAGCATCATCATGCAGTGCACGCATGATCTGCGCGTCACGAATAGAAACATGTGGGTGGCCACCAGCGCTTGCTGTCGCTCGAACAAGTTCCACAATCATTTCTTGAGGCATATCGAATGCTTCAATTAAGAGATGCTCACCAGGCTGTATGCACGTTGAGTAGTTAATCAAGAGGTCTGCAAGTTTTGTGTAGCGTGGGTCGGGCATATCATCGTTCCTTTTTGTTACGAGCCGAACATGGTACCAGAGCATTACCCCATTGAAAATATATCTTTTGCAAGTTTTACAACATCTTGTGGCAAATGAGAACCCTCCCGAAACCATAATCTGCCTTGGTATTCACCGTGCATTGGTGCAAGCCAGAACCAACCCGCCATTTGTGATTCCAACCTTTGATTCGCTTGCCAAAATCCATCGTCCCCGCGACCATGTGCCACCCGTGCACCTTTTTCCGGTCGCTCATCCCAGCGCTCCACGTGAGAACCAAGCAGAGCACTGCCCATCTCAGTCGCCCCTTGAGGATTTGGCGTGCACACGACAATCAAATTCACTTCTTTTGGCATAAATTGCTTTTGCGCTCGCTTAAGCAATTTTCCAATTCGGGGTGATTCATCAACAAACCCAGTGGGCAAACCAATCACAAGCGAGACGCGCCTCTCGTCGTTGGGTGCCATTATTTTTACGCCGCCAATATCTTCGCCACCTGCATCACGAACAACATGTTCATCTCCTAATCGTGCTGTTTCGATAAAAGCGGCGGCAGCTGTAACGTACGTTTGCATACCTTCATCATCAAGCGTTTCGTTCCAGCGAATTTTTACAATCCACGGCTTTTCAATGCATTCAAGAATGCGTAATCGCGATGAAATTTTCATCCGTTGGTGAGTGGGCCGGCTCCCGCCTAATCGTTTTACGTGAACGTACAATTTTACGCCGTCGCGTTCAAGTAACAAATCACACGTCTTCCCTGAAGGTGTTGGGACTTCAACTGTAATTGAACACCCCTTCTTACGAGCATGTAGAGCGACCATTGCTTCTGCGAATGAATCCAGGAAACCCCGACGTTTCTTTCTCGCTTGCAATCGGTGGTAAAGCTGGTCAAGTTCTCGGTCACCTTGCCAAGATCGTAGCGTCCCAATAATTTCTGGATTTAACCCGTGAGAAAATGAATCGAGTCCCAATTTACTTGGTGTCAAAGTGCACTCCTGAGCATGTTGTACAGTTTACCTTTCAAAACGGTGGGGTGGGACATGGCAACAATCACCTTCTTGAAACGAAGTTGACCAAAGGCATTCAACCTCGGTGGATGCTGGATTACCGTTAATCAAAACATCTTGTGCCCGAGAAAGTATCTGTTCAATTTGATTGCGGCCTATTCGAACTGTATACAACGCCCTGTCCTCTTCCCATTCTCGATGGAGCACTTCTGTTCTTTTCTCAAGAAAATCAACAGCTCTACTTGCTTTAATTGGCAATGAAAGTGTGACTTCACGAATCGCACCAACTACAGCCTGCCGAACTTCTTCGGTAAGTTGGTCGATGCCTTCATTTGTAATTGAAGATATTTGCAAGGCGTCTGGACAACGGGAAACCCAAACTAAACGATCCGCGGGGTCGTTTAACTTATCAATTTTATTCAACACCAACACCCTAGGTTGGTGCTCTGCGCCGATATCTTTTAATGTTTTTTCCACAGTATCAAGTTGCGAAAGAGCGGAGGAATCAGAAGCGTCCAACAAAACAATTAGCAATTGGCAGTGAATAGTTTCTTCTAGAGTGGATTTAAAACTAGCCACCAAATGGTGGGGCAACCTTCGAACAAAACCGACCGTGTCGGAGAGCATTACGCCTGTTCCGCCTCCAAGTTCCCAGCGTTCAATCCGCGTCGAAAGTGTTGCAAACAATTGATTGTGTGCCCACGCACCGCCCGAAGTAAGCGCGTTGAACAACGTAGATTTTCCAGCGTTCGTGTACCCAACCAACCCAACGGTAAAGTAATCGTTATTTCTTTTTTCTACTTCTCGAACGGAGCGTTGCTGAATCTCTTCAAGTTCCCTGCGCAATTGTTTCAGTCTTCTTTGCACCAATCGCCTGTCAATTTCGATTTGCTGTTCGCCGGGACCGCGCGTACCAATACCGACTGGTGCGCCCCCTGTCACTTGACCAAGGTGGTCCCACATTGCGCGGAGTCTTGGGTACGTATATTCGAGTTGCGCAATTTCAACTTGCAGTTTCGACTCTGCGGTGGAAGCACGACTCGAAAAAATATCGAGAATCAATTCGCTACGGTCGATAATTTTCCTTTCTGTTGCTTCCTCCAAATGTTGTATTTGTGAGGGAGACATATCGTGGTCAAAAATGATAATTGAAGCATCGACAGAATCTGCTAAATTTTTGAGTTCCGTCACCTTGCCCTTACCTATGAAAGTTTTTCCGTGCGGCAGTCGTCGTTTTTGGGAAAGATGCCCAACCACTATTCCTCCAGCAGATTTTGTAAGTTGACTCAGCTCAGTAAAACGTTCATCCAA
>CAZURP010000067.1:0-8211 GCA_964623715.1 uncultured Isosphaeraceae bacterium
AAGGTTGTAACCAAGGACGTTGTTTCCTGTGGACCCGCTTGTTGGGTCGGGGTTTCCGTATTGCCCTCCACCTCCTGTTGGTTGCCCCCAGGCCCAGTCCGCATCCATGGTCCAATTGGGGTTTTCATTCATGTTCCACTCGTGAATCGTTGAGGATGTGTTGATTCGCAACACCTCTTCGCCCACTGGATATCGGGTCACTTGTCCGCCCTGTGTTGCAACACTGAACCAAAACTCACTTTGAAGTCCACAAAGCGATGTTGGGAGATCAATAGTAAACATATTGTTTCCGTCATGCATAATTGGGCGTTGCGCAAATGGGCCAGATTCTCCGTAACGCAGGTGCAACAACAATGAGCTTGTGTCGATTGGCTCATCAAGCACCATGCTTACTTCTACAGGAAATGAAACTGTCTCACCAAGAGCAGAATAAGACGGTATTCCCTCAGAGAAAGAAAAGGAGACGGGTTCGTTCACAAATTGCAAGAGTGTTCGGACCGCTTCATAACTCTCTTCACACGTTGGAAGTATTTCGCTGGGTGGTAAATCAAAACCGGGCGAGCCGTTTGGTCGGAGTTCAATTGTGTACGCAAGTGCGCCTAGGTCGGTTGTCCAATCTGGAAACACCCCATCGGCAAGGTAGAGTAAGTCGCCACCGGTTCCTGCCACGTATGTTTCACCGTGCACACCGACAATTGCTTCACTCATGGCACTCGAAAGTGCTTTTACAATTGCGACGCGTGGCGGTGTGATGTTTGAACTTGCCCATGGCTCTAGGATTAACTGTGAATAACTGTGAAAATCAATGTGCGCCACAAGGTTTGGGAAAGTATTGATTAAATCACGCATTGCTTGTGTTTCTGGTTCTGAAAAAGCGCTTGGCCCGACAAAAACGTCGGAGCACGTGTCGTTACTCGTGCTATCGCCCTCGTTCCACGCATACGACCAGTTTCTATTTAGGTCAACGCCTTCACACGAACCACTGTTATTGCGTCTGTTTTTTCTCCAGAACCTGTCTCCGCCCGCGGCGTACGTAAACTCGTATCCGTCAGGGTTTACGATGGGAACAATAATTACTTCAGTTGTTTCTAGGTATGATTGCATTGCTGCATCGGTGTACCAACCATCAATAATATTTTCAACTGCATACATCGGAACCATGACTGCGACCCATTCTCTGGCGTGTTGACAACCATTAAAGAGAACTTGTTTTCTTCCTGTTGTGTCTCCGGGGGCGGTAATTTGGATTCCATAAATAGATCGACCCTCGTGGGTTTGGCCAACAGTAAAGACTGAAGCAATTTCTGGAGACTTGCTCTCAAGCATAAACAGTTTGTCGTTTACTTCTTGCCAAGTTTTATAATCAGCGTACCACCCACCAACCCCTCTGTTTCGGGCACGCTCGCGATCTTGGTCGAAGCGTTCAAGATGTCTATCTATGTCTGTTTCAATAACATCAATATGCAAACCAAGTTTTTGTGCAAGGGAGATGGTTGCTTCGTCGAGCAACATTGGCGTCTCTCCTCCGTGGTCAAAACACGCTAGCGAACGCGCACCAGCATCACGCAGTGTTTGAATTTGTTGGGGTGATTCAATGCGCACATTTACAACAGACAAACCGTTATATTGGCCTGCTGTACATAAAACGCTTGAAGTTATTGCAATTGTGTGTAGTAATAGCATTGGGATATTCCTTGTGTATTATGCCTATTCGCGCCTCAAAGGCGAGAAGATTCTTGTAAATTCATGATTTGACAACATTATGCGAAGATGGGATGCTGTCTACATGCAAAAAACAATACTTTTCTTTTGTTCGCTCTTGTTGTTCCAGGGGTGCGCCTCTGTGCCTAAAAGCCCAATAAATGTTCGCGATATCTCTATAGATGTACGCACCGAAACGACGCTACTCATTCCATCAACCGAAAAAACTGTCCTGTGGGAGGAGCTACTTCGACAAATCGATGAGGTAGATGTGGTTCTACTTGGCGAACTACATGATCATGTGGTTGGTCACGCTGTGCAACTTGCTGTGGTTGAGGATGTCATGGATGCGTACCCACAAAGTGTGTTGGCGTTAGAAATGCTTGAGCGGGACGAGCAACTTCGGGTGGACGATTATATGGAAGATTTTATCGATGCAAAAAAACTTGCTTCAATTACACAGTCGGATAATTGGGGTGGTAAGGGTGGGTGGTCCGCTTGGTACCAACCAATTATTGATGTTGTAAAAGAGCGTGGCGGTTCTGTTGTTGCCGCCAACGCACCAAGAAGGTATGTACGGCTTGCGCGAATCGACGGGTATGAAAAAATAGATGAGTTGCCAACTGCTCGCCGAGCATTTGTTGATTACCCAGAAGAGTTGTCGAATGGAAAATACCGTCAACGATTCTGGGAACTCGCGTCGCATGACGAAGATGGTGAAGAAGGTGTTGAGATAGATGTAACAACAATCGACCCCAGCGACCCAATGTTACCTACTTTTAAAAGCATGCAAGCGTGGGATGCGACGATGGCGCAGTCAATTGTGAATGCAAAGCCATCACAATCGCGCAAGGTTGTGTTGCTTGTTGGGCAATTTCACGTTGAGTACGATGGGGGAATTGTTCAAGAACTTCGAAAAAGATTGCCTGGTGTTCGTGTTTTGGTTGTTTCGATTCAACGGGAAATTCCTGAAGAAGACTGGATGGGTGACCCTTCTCAAGGCAATGCACCTCCAATTGCAGACATTATGATTGTTGAACAGTGACCCCTTTAGTCTCCGCGAAATGATTGCTCTTGCGTTGGTGTTTTAGAGAATCATTCTTCGGCGCAACTCCGCCGGAGGCGGTCGTGGGTTGCGTTCCATTGAATACCGGGGGGTGGTGACTCAATAGCAATACATTTTGCGTGTGTGGTGTCAGCTTCTCTTAAAGATGCATACAAAGACCGGGCGTATGCGTCTGGTGTGGTGGGCATTGAGATTGTTTGATTCGCTCTTTTTGGTGTTCCATGCAAAACCAACACAACACAGGTGTCGTCATTTATTTCTGAAATTTTTTGTTTCGTGAAAAGTTTTACGGGTGTTCGTGGTGCGTAGTGCCGCGATGTTGTTCCTGGAGAATTTGTTTGTGTTGCTGGAGTGTTACACACTACGCCACCAATACAGGATTCGATTGAATCGGTCGATATTGATCCAAGACGCAATATGGTGGGTGTTGCCACCATAGAGAGCACCGTTGACTCTATTCCTTTTTCACAGGGTCCCCCGTCGAGAACGAGCACTTCCGCACCAAGCTCATCTTCAACATGTTGTGCGGTTGTTGGGGATATATGCCCAGAGACATTTGCTGATGGCGCAGAGATGGGATTATCAAACGAAGCAAGGAGCATCCTTGCAGTCGGGTGGGATGGGCACCGCATCGCAATTGTGCTAAAACCGCCGCATGCTGTGGCGGGGACTGTTTCTTTTTTTGGAAGCACTATTGTTAGGGGACCTGGCCAAAACGCCTCCGCAAGCAAGTCGCACTGCTCACTCCAACCTGTGGAAAGTTGATTTACCCAAGCGACGTCGAGTATATGTGCAATCATCGGATTGTTTTTGGGGCGGTTTTTTATGGCATAGATTGTTTCAATCGCATCTCTATTAAATGTGTCGCAACCAAGACCATACACGGTTTCGGTGGCAAAAGAAACAACACCCCCTTCTTCAAGCAGAGTGGTTGCTTTTGTAATTGCTTCTTTGTTTGGTTGACAAATTGTCATGTGGCGAACTTACTTGCCGTGGGATATTTGGCGCTGTTCAAGGGATGTTCCCATCGCTTTGTAGAGCGAAGAAATTGCTTTGTTGTAATCAACAATCGCGCGTAATTCTGCAGTCCTTGCAGACGCAAGTCCTACTTGGGTTTGTAGTTTTAAGTTTAAAAACGTGGGGGTTAGTCCAGCCATTGTTTCTTCTTCGACCAGAAGCGCCCTAAGGTTTTCTGTTTGTGCAATTCGAAAAGATTTATTGGCTTGAATAAGTGCCGCGCTGGTCACAAGGTTTCTAAGTGCTGTCTTTAGTTCTATTGTTGCTTGTTGTAAACCTCTTTTATAGGAGGTAACTGCTGACATTTTCTTGAGTCTAGCTGATTGGTGATTTGCTTCTGCGGAACGGTTGCCAAGCGGTACCTGAAAAGAGAGCCCAAGAAGGTAGTTTACGTAATCCCCCCCAAACACTTCTCTGTATCCATCATTTGCGTTGTCGCCAAGCCCATAAAAAGACATTTGTGCTTGCGCGTCGAGTTGGGGAAGTTGGGCGTTGTCGGAAACCTCTAAATCTATTTCGCTTGATTGAATTTGTAATGATAATTTACGGAGGTCGGGTCTATTTGTTGCCGCGGTCACCATCGCTTGTCGAAGCGAAATGGATATTGGTGTACCAACAAGTTCGCCCACGGGTTGAATAATTTCTTCAGAATCCAATGGGTACAAATCGTTATTTATTAGTTTTTTTAGTGTGTCCGATGCCGTTTGTACTACCGATTGTTGTTGAATAACGTCTGCTGTTCTTTGTTGAACGGTTGCGACCGCTTGCGCGTAGTCGGCTTCGCTTGTGTCGTATGATCTGCGCAAGTCTACTATTTCAACAACTTGCTCGCCTTGTGATAGAAGCCATTGTTTTATCTGTAGTGTTTTCCACTGTAAACACAAATCAAAATATGCCTGCTCAGTGAGGGTAACTACTGAGTTTAGTGATTCGCGCAAGTCTTCGTCTGATTGGTCTTTTGCTATTTTTGAAATTTGAACCTGGGCGAGCGTCACAGTCTCACCGAAGTTTCGAAGGAGTGGTTGGTTTAACTCTAGCTTCCCAACTGTTTGCCACGCAGGGTCTGGTGAATAGGTAAACCCGGTTGCTTCGCTTTCTGATTTTGTTATATCGGTCGAAATCGTAATCGTACCACCACTATGAAGTTGTTTTATGAGGGAGGCATTTGTAATAAATTGATCTGATGAAGATTCGTCTGAATTTAACGGGGCGCCGCCTGGGCCTAATATTTGTTGTTGTGGTATTCTTGATTTCTTTTTAGACACGCCAGCGCCAAACACAAAATCGAATGCTGCCTCTGCGGATATTGTTGCTTGTTGTGCTATTTGTGGTTGCAGGAGAGCAATTCGAACATCGAGGTTGTTTTCTATTGATGAAAAAACTGCTTCATTAAGCGAAAGTTGTGTTGATGTGGATTGTGCAAGGTGAAGATTTTGTCCGGTTTCAGAATCCCAGCTTGGTGTGTTTGCTGGGGTAAGCGTGTTTAGTTCTTCTTCTCTGTGCTTGAGCGCTTTTTGAACGGTCGTTCTGTCGGTGTGTGGTAGGTGTATGTTCTCGTCGAGATTGTCTAGAACAGCTTCTGTTTTGGTGTTAGTCTGGGGGGTTATCTGGTGATTTGTTCCGGGGGTTGTTGGGAACGTAGTGTTTGTACTTCTATTCACTGGGGTTGCTAGTGGGGACGCGCAGGCGCTGAGCAACAGAATTGAAACAAAAACACTTGTTTGTGTATATTTTGGAAACATGTGTGAAGAATACCATCATCTACGAGTTGCCATAATCACTCTTTCACGATACCCTCACCAATAGTAGTCCTACGAAACACGGAAGTCGAGGAGGCCGAAGATGCCCACAACAAAAACATACTCGTTTATTACCGCAAGCGTTCTTGGAATGGTTGTTTCCATACCAGCATTTGCAGACACGGAAACCAGTGGTGAATCGCCTGGCGGCTCTTGGGTGGGTGTAATCACAACCGACAACACGCCTGTTCGGTGTGGGGCGAACGAAAGTTATTACCCAATCTCAACAGCAACAATCGGCGACCTTGTACTTGTCGAGGGCAAAAAACAAGATTGGATGCAAGTTGATACTTCTGGCGAGGTGTTTAGCGAGTGTGTTGGGTATGTGAAATATCCCTCTCAAGACGCTTCTGTTTTTGTGGTTGCTGAAAACAATGGAAGTGCACTTGGTGATATTGAGGTGCTTGCCAAGAATATTGAATCTGACGAGTTGTATCGGTCGTGGAGACCGGTTCTCCGATTGCACAAGGGAGATGTAGTAACTGTCGTGTCTACAGAAACGACTGATCCGGGAACCTTGCACAGGGAGGCGTATGTCGTGCACACGGTCAAGATGCCTCGTGGTGGTTCGGGTTGGATTAATGCCTCAAACATTCAGCGGGCCTCAAAAGAACAGGTGGACCTTTTTTATGGCGCACCAAGTGTTGTTGTTCGTGAAACAGAAAAAGAAGCGACCATTGAATCGGTGGGTGTGGTAACCACGGAAATTGTTGAGACAATTGATTCGGGGGGTGAAACGAGTGGTGGTAGCACTGCGGTGGCAGCGCAGGAAGAAAAAATCCTCGAACCAGTCACACTCGTCGAGCTTGAGGCAAAGTGGGAAGTAATTACAAAAGAGCCCGACATGGGCGCTGAACTATCGCCCTTACGTGATATGTATACAGAGTTGATGGAATCCAACGAGAGTGACCTTGTTGTTGCACAGGTCGCTGGTGCACGCATTAAACAGCTGGATGTTTGGGAACGGTTACGAGCGCGGCAAATTCGAATTGAAAAATTACGATCCGACCTTGGTGAACAATCTGGCGAAGTTTCTGAATTCAAGGCTGTTATGGAGATGAATGGAGAATATGCTGTAATTGGTAAACTGGCTCTTTCAAACACATTTGATGGACGATTGCGACCACTTATGTATCGAATTCAAGAGCAACATTCTGGTCGAACACTTGGTTATTTGCCCGCAAACGATGATTTTGAGTTGCCTGCTCTGGTTGGTCAACTTGTCGGCGTCTCAGGTAAATCGACTTGGAATCCAACATGGAGGGTGCGTGTGATTGATGGGACGCGATTTGATTTGTTGTCTCCCACTACCGCAATTGTCACGCCTGATATACAATAGGACGCTTCTAAAATACGGCTGTCATATCAGACTCCCAACCGATGGTCGTACGAAGAACCCACCCTTCTGTTTATAAGAAGGTACCTGGGGCATTAGCTCAATTGGGAGAGCGCTGCCTTTGCAAGGCAGAGGTTATCGGTTCGAGCCCGATATGCTCCATTCTTAAAAAAACAATCCGCGGGATTGTTTTTTTTATTGAGGCTTGTATACCTCATAGCGTACAAGTTTTCCTTTGTGAACCGCAACGGGGTTGCTGCAAAAATATGGGGCGTAGTTTGGTCTTTTAACCACGACGCGCTTCATTGCTGTTTTTAGTGCTACTTGAAACAGTTTGTTTGTTTTTTCTTCGTCGTCGTAGCCAACGATTGCTTGTAGTGCCTGAATACTTCCCTGGGGAAGCGCGCTTTTTTTCCGCTTGGGTGGAAACATAGGATCAAGGTACACAACATCGGCGGGCGGCTGGTCGTGTAACACGGTAGCAGCGTCAGCTTCTAGTAACACGAGGTTTTTACAAAGCGATTCTTTGAGTTCGCTATTGAAGAGTGCTCGATGTATGCCATCGCGCAGCAACACGGAGATGACTGGCGAACGCTCAATTGCGATTACCGTGTAGCCCATAAGTGTAATCATTGAAGCGTCGCCGCCAAATCCAGCTGTTGTGTCTATAACCGTCTTGGATGTTGCACCAATTGCTTTCGGAAGAGGCTGCTTACGAGATAGATTACCGGCGCCTGTTCGTCTGTCTATTTTTGAAAAATCAACCATCTGCCCATGTGTCTTTGGTGTGGTTGCTTTTCTAATTTCAACACCTAATTGTCCAAAATAAACAATGTACTCTGGTTCCCCGCCATGATCCATGAGTTTTTTTTTTAGTTGTGTTGCCTCGTTGATAAGCCGGCTATCTTCTGTATCAATTACAACCGCAACGGAGCATTTGTGGGGTACACTGCCGAGTTCTGTGTGTGAAATAGACACCTTGTTTTTATTTTACACTTTTATTTGTTTTCTTTGTCGCCCCAAAATACGGAGTTGGTGAAATGAAAAAATATTTTTCCGCCCTCATCGCAACCCTTGCTTGCTCGCTACCAGTTCTAGGGGATGTAGAGCCAGAGGTGTTCACGCTTGAAAATGGCATGAAATTCATACTTCTCCCTAGGGCGGATGAGCCAAACAGTGTTGCTGGTGGTTGGGGTGCGAAGGTTGGTGCAGTAAACGAGCGGCCGGGTATTACTGGCATGAGCCACTTTTTTGAACATCTTATGTTTAAAGGAACAAACACCATTGGCACG
>CAZURP010000068.1:0-8160 GCA_964623715.1 uncultured Isosphaeraceae bacterium
ACTCGACCACCTGCACCTGGAGCTGTGGTTCTTCGAGCACCGGTTGCAGCTGCCGCTCAGAACCTCGGCAGATAGCTACCCCTCGCCGGGCAGAGGTTTTGCACGTGTGGGGTGTGATCGGTGGGGGGCCCCCCCCCACATCATTTTGGGGGTTTTTTCCCACTTCGCGCCCGCGCCACTGTCCTTGTGGAGCGACTTCTCTAACCTTCTCTGTTGGCACGCAGGCGCACTGCCCACGTAAGCGATTCAATAAGTTCTGAAACCTCGACTGATTCACTGCCGACTTTTCTTGTGGTATCACCTTGCTCGAGGAATATTTGCATGTTTTTGACAGCAGTGTGCACAGTGGAGTGGTTTTTTCTACCCATCGCATACGCAAGTTCTGGGTAGCTGAGGCTCGTTAATTTTCGCCCTAGGTAGTACGTCATGCTTCGCCAAAAAACAAATGTTGCGGTTCGCGATTTCCCGCGGATATCTTGCATTGAAAGTCTGCTGCGTTTAGTTATCTCTTCGAGGATGTGACTGAATTTCACAGGGAGTGAATTCACAGGCGTTGACCGTAATACTCTATCCACAATCTCCGAGCCGATGGAATCGCCAATGTTGTCAAGCAGCAACGAAGCCGTTGCACGCAGCGTTGTGACCGTGCCTTCAATTTCACGAACTGAACTCACGGCTTGGCTTGCGAGAAGACGTATTGCACCAGGTGTGAGTGTAATGCGCTGTTTTTGAGTAAGTCGCTCGATAATGTGCAGGCGGGTTTCTTTGTCGGGTCTTTCTATCTCGACAACCATGCCCGCGACGAATCGGTTCGCAAGCGCTTTGTTCAGTTGGGTAATAAGTCTTGGGTCTTCATCTGAAGCAAGAACAAGACGAGCGCCACGAAGACCAGCAGCGTCTAGTGTGTGTAGGAGCTCTTCCTGTGTTTTTGTTTTTCGTTTTACAAAATGCACATCATCAATACAGAGGAGGTCAAGAAATCTGTATCGATTTCTAAAACGTTCAAATTCCCCAAAACGCGAGCTCTGGATGAAGTCATTCGTGAAATGCTCTGCGGTGATGTATTTCACTTTACTAGAAGTCGTTTTCATTGCGTGTTTGCAAATCGCTTGCAATAAGTGCGTTTTGCCAACACCACATCCGCCGTGAATAAAAAGTGGAGAAATACTTCTGCCATCTTCGTGTGTAATTTGTTTGGATGCAGCGTGGGCGAGTTGGTTGCACTTACCAACAACGAAATCTTCAAAACTAAACAAGTGGTTTGTTGTTCGTCTTGATTTTACTTTTGTAACGGTGGGGTTGTGTGTCGCGAGTTTTGGATCAATTGTTGGCGTTTTTTCTGCAGCACGAATATTGATTTCTGTTGAATTTCCAAACAACTGTTTTGTTGCGTCTTCAATTGGTCCGCTGAATCGTTTTACTAACCAGTCAGCCCCGAGTTGTGTTTGCGTAATGATCTCAACATTACCAACATCAAAAGTAATCTTCGTATTGCTCAGCCACATGTTGTATGGGCGTTTGCCAATATTGGTTTTTAATTGTTCTCTGTACTGCCTTTCAGAAGGCAAGGAAGTTGGTTGAGACATGAACCAGTTACCTAATCCGCAGAAGCGGTCATGGACAAAAAAAGTGAAAGATTCCGTTCGACTTCCGCTCCCACCCATCCCCCCCGGTTCCCCCCGACTCCCCCAATGGTTCCCCTTAGCGGCGTGCCCTTCCTTAGGCAGTTCGTGGAGAATAGCGACAAGTTCGTTGGTCAAGAAACAGGGGGGAGGAAATCCTGCCGTTTCTTGTCAGTGGAATGTGCGTAACTCTAGTGATTTACTAGGAAAACGAGCGACAATAAAATAATAATTTTCTTCGAAACGCAAATTGTCAATAAACTGTGGACAACTTCATGACAACTTTTTGATTAGCGTGAATCGTTGTTTTGTTTTTCTGAAATTCCATTTCTTGTAGAGTTTTTGCGCTGGGTAATTGCCCGTATCAACCGCGAGGGTAACAGTTGAAAACCCAAGTTGCTCAGTTTGATTTGCAATGTACTGCATGCATGGATCGGCGAGCCCTTTTCCTCTCCAATTTGGCAGAAGTCCAAAGTAAGCGAGTTCAATAGCGCGCTGTTTGTGGTTGGCATTGAGGAGTATTACTCCGACTTGTTCGCCTTCAAGTTCAGCAACACACCACACTTGTGAAACTGTTGGGTCATCGCCCCTGTGTCCTTCAATAATGGATTGTATTGGGCGAAGCCCGTGAATCTTTGGACAATCAAGCGAGCCCACATACGTTGCTTCGAGAAGTTCCCCAAGCGAGGTGTCGCTTTTGGAAGTGATCGAAGTAAATGCCAACCCTTTGGGAATCCGCACTTTCTTCGCGGAGCGACGCTGCTCTAAGAAATCAAGCAGTGCCAATTTTGTAAATCCTGCTTCTGTAAACGTTTGTACAAGTGCTCGGTTGTCTGGGCGCAAAACCGCCTGCGCGAGTTGGATGTTTTTCAGGCGAGGGCTATTGAGCGCTTCCTTGAGGAGGGCCTTTAATTTCGAATTCTCGGGCTCGTTCTTGACTGGCGATGCGATGAACGTCACCGTCGACCCTGGGTTTATGAGGAGAAGGAGACCGCATTCGAGGTCTTTCTCCCCAGTGCCATACAATTCGAAACTCCCTTCAGGGCGGTTCTCTAGCGCGGTAAGTAAGGCCTCGGCTTGATTCTGACAGCCTAACAGCGCCGTTGCCGCTTCAAGATATCTATTCTTCGGGAGAAGCATCACGGGAGCGTATCCTACTGCTAGAATGTACGCCTCTCAGAAGGAGAAGTACTAAATGCGATTACTTTTTTCAGCTCTAATTATTGTTGTCCTTGCCTCAGTCGTGCAATCTGGATTTTCCTATCCCAAAGCAACGGATAGAGCGCAGCGGTGGCAACTACGTCTTGATACGGATGACCTTCGATACTACCGTGATAAAAAATCAGGCGATGGGTATTGGGTGCTCGTGTACGAAGTGACCAACGAAACAAACAAAGACAGGAACTGGACACCGAATTTTGTTCTTGCAACGGACCGTGGCGAAATACTTTCCGATGGCGAAAATGTGCCGCGACGTGTGTTGCTGTCCATTCTCGACACGTTTGGAGACCCGCTGATGGTCGCGCCGTCTGAGGCAAGCGGTCCACTTTTGCAAGGTGAAGCGTACGCTGTTCGAAGTTTCGTCGCGTGGAAGGCTGGGGCGGAACAGGTTCCTGGATTCCAACCACTTCGCGAAGTGCAGGTTTTTGTGAATGGCGTGAGCGGTGATACTGCTGAAGTAACGCACCCAATTACCGGTGAAACAAAGAAACTTCGGCGAGTGGTACAACTTTCTTGGTTTGTTGATGGCAACTATGAAGACATTCTGCTCAGGCCCTTGCCAACACGCCCTGTCGATGGTGGGACGACCGTTCGTCGGTTATCGACCGAGGACAAAGAGAGCATCGGTGGTGTGACCGTGGCGAGAAAGTGGATTTTTCGCTAAATCAATGTGATTGATGTAGCAATTGGGGGGGTTGAATCGAGCTCATTGGCTTGATACAATACGGGGCTCCCGTATGTTGCGGGTTGTTTATTAAGGAGTAGTGCTGTGGCCCATAAGAAGAGTGGTGGTTCAACCAATAACGGACGCGATTCAAACCCGCAATATCGTGGTATTAAGCTATATAGCGGCGAAACCGCGAAGGCAGGTTCCATTATCATTCGCCAGTGTGGAACGAAGTTCAAGGCTGGATACAAGGTCAAGCGCGGCAATGATGACACGCTCTTCGCTCTCGAACCAGGATTGGTTCGATTCCGAGGACGATTTGTCGACATTATTCCGAGCGATGCTGAAGTTCCGCAGTTTACTGCTGTCAACTAAGTAAGCGCGACGCACGAAACGAAACCTATGTTAGTCGATCGAGCCCGAATTTTTGTCCGCAGCGGCAAGGGTGGCGATGGATGCATGAGTTTTCGTCGTGAGAAATATATTCCAAAGGGTGGACCAAATGGTGGCGATGGCGGTGACGGTGGTGATGTTATTTTGGTTGGAGACCAATCGATCGATACGTTGTTGCCATTGACACACCGTCCGCATTACAGAGCAGGGCATGGTATTCAGGGCAAGGGAAGCCAGATGCATGGCGCAAACGGGGACGACAAGATTGTAAAAGTTCCATTGGGCACGCTAGTGACGGACGAAAATACTGGTGAGTTGCTCGCGGATATTTCTGAGGATGGGCAAGAGCTTGTCGTTGCAAAGGGTGGCAAAGGGGGTTGGGGGAACGAGCATTTTAAGTCCGCAACGAACCAGGCACCCAGAGAGACAACAAGTGGTGAGCCGATCGAAGAACACATTCTTCGATTGGAATTGAAACTTATCGCAGATATTGGGTTGGTTGGAATGCCCAATGCAGGTAAGTCAACGTTACTCTCTTCGATTTCGGCAGCGAGGCCGAAGGTCGCTGAGTACCCCTTTACGACGTTGCAACCACACCTCGGAATTGCTGAACTCGATATGGATCGCCGGCTTATTGTGGCAGACATCCCCGGCTTGATTGAGGGCGCCGCTGATGGGGCTGGACTTGGGCATCGGTTTTTGAAACACATCGAACGCACTGGTGCACTGTTGCATCTCGTCGATGTGATGCCCGTTGATGGAAGTGACCCCGTGTCAAACTATCGTGCGATTCGCGATGAACTTGAGCGGTACTCGAGTGAACTTGCCGCTAAAGATGAAATCGTCGTGTTGAACAAGGTGGATTTGCTTTTACCTGACGAACGCGACGAAACCCTTGCCATGATTGCATCAGAATTAAAACTTGACCCCGTGATAACGTGCTCCGGCGCAACTCGCGAGGGCGTCCGCGATGTCCTCGAACACGCTTGGACCCTCACCAAAAAATAAATTAATACGTCTCAGAGCCACATTTAAATGTGGCTCTGAGACGTATTAATTTATGCGGTGTATACTTTGGTATGCAATTGGAGGCACGATGTTGAAGAAGGCGTTTACTTGGGGATCTATATTTTTTTGCGCTTTGTTTTTGACGTACGCAATTTGGGTTGTTCTTGCGATGAATCGAGTGGCGACGATAAGCGTTGATTATGTCGCAAAGGTGAACGAAGTTGCAAGTGCCGTCGAGGAAAAAGACAGGTCATGGCCGTTTTATCGGAAAGCTGGCATTGCGCTCAGGCTAAACGAAATGCCAAGTTCGGTCTTTTACGACAACGACCTTGAAGATCCAACATGGCCATCTCAAGTAGGCTGGGAATATTATGCAACATGGTTAGATGCCCATGACGACACGCTTGAAGCATTACACAAAGCATCAAGCAAGCGTGGATTTGGATATCTGTTAAAGGGGCGTGTTAGCGAATCAGACAAAGAACTCTGGCCTGAGGAATACGCTTCGCAAGGCGACACCCCGCATGACGGTTTTATGTTGTCAGTCCTTCTGCCTCAACTGGGTCCCATGAGGAAGATGGCGAAACTCCTTGCTACTGATGCAAAGCAATCTGCGTATGAAGGGGACGCAATCCGTTGTCTTCAAGATCTTACGTCAATGCTGCAAATGGGAAAGCATCTTCGGGAACATCCCATTTTAATCAACGACCTAGTCTCATTCGCAGTTTACAGTTTGGCGTTTTCAACAATCGGTGATATTGCTCAACAGCAACCGACGCTGTTCTCAAATGAACAATTCAAATCACTCGAACAAGCACTGCGAGGCCTTGATGGATTTATGACAATTCGGTTCTCTGGAGAGCGGTTTTTCATGCTTGACTTATTGCAGCGGATGTACACCGATGATGGAAATGGCGATGGCAGTATTGTTCCCCTTGATGCGGCACGGATGTTTGCGATGACTCAATCAGTCTCCGAGGTAAGTAGTGAAATGTCGCTTGTCCCTGTTTTTTTGACTCCTCTTGCCGATATCCTTTGCGCATCAAGAAAAGAAATGCTTGACGAATACACGTTGCGAATGGACAGCACCGAAGCAGTTATTGGAATACCTCTCTATGAACTTAGACAAAAACCAGAGTTGCTTGTCTCAGAGGAATATCCTCCAAGTTCAACTCTTGATCCCTATTTTTTGATCGACTTGCTCATGCCGGCCCTCGAGAACGCAGTGTTGCAAGGTGAATACATACGAGCAAGAAGAGATGCAACGCTTGCAGTTTTGTATGCCGTCCAACAGCACAATGAAACTGGTGCATGGCCCACGAGTTTAGAAGGCGCGGGTGTGGTGGATGCTTGGAGCGGAGAGCCGTTGCGCATCACCATCGTCGATGGTGAACCTGTTGTTTACTCGGTTGGCTTCGATCTTGAAGACGACGGTGGTAGACCCCAAATGGGTGCGCCTGCATGGAGCGAGAAATTCGTCAATGATTGGGTGATCTGGCCTCACGTCGAGTAAAGTACTTGGCATGAATCTCACAAAAGAAGCCCTCCAATCGTGGTATGAAAAAGGGTCAACGTACGATGGTTACCTTGAGTTAGCAGGAACCAAAGCTTCGCCTTGGTATGCATCAGGAAAACAAGTCCAGTTTAGTGACGAGCAAAGGGCATTGCTCTCGTCCTTCGTTCGAACAATGCATGTCCTCGTTATTTCTGGGATTTGGTGTGGTGATTGTTCAGTACAGGGGCCGATGCTTGCAGAAATTGCTGCAGCAAGTAATCAAATACACCTGCGGTGTCTCGACCGAGATGGAGCGAAGGAGCTTTCTGATAGCGTTAAGATTAACGCAGGCAATAGAGTACCCACAGTACTATTTATGGCAGAAGACTTTGCATTGGTGAGTGTGCTTGGAGACAGGACCCTCTCGAGATATCGTTCAATCGCTTCAAGGCAGTTTGGCGATGCATGCGACATTCCTGGTATCGCTATCCCCCAAGATGAGTTTGATGCAACCATGCAAGAATGGTTGAACGAATTTGAACGCGTGCAACTGTTACTCCGATTAAGTGCTCGCCTTCGTCAAAAGCACGGCGATTAAACAATCCCGCGGGTCGTTTAATTACCCGCGAGTACGGTCGTGAAAATAGACCGGTTTATCTACCGCGGGTAGATTAATCGTCGGCGCGGTTGGCGAGGTCGCGGAGGAGTTCGAACGCTTCCATCGGCGAGAGTGCATTCATGTCGATGTTTTTGAGTTCGTCGATAAGAGGGCTTGGGAGGTATTCAGTAAACAAACTCATTTGAGGGGCGGGGGATTGGTGCGAAGTTTCTGCGCTTGCTTGTTGCGTGTGTACCGTCAGTGTCTCGAGCAATTCATTCGCACGTTTGACGACATCTTTCGGAACGCCAGCAATTTTTGCAACATGAATGCCGTAACTTCGGTCAGTTCGACCTTCTTTAATGCCGTACAAAAACACAATATCATCTTTCCACTCGCGAACAGTCACGTGCAAATTTGTAATGGCGTCGTCGCGGTCTGCAAGAGAAGTTAGCTCGTGGTAATGCGTTGCGAACAATGTTCTGCAACCAAGAGTTGCAAGTTGTTCAGCGATAGCCCACGCAAGCGAAAGACCATCGAGCGTACTCGTGCCTCTGCCAATTTCATCAAGAATGACTAAGCTGTTCTTCGTCGCGTTGTTCAAAATATTTGCAGTTTCGACCATCTCGACCATAAAAGTTGATTGGCCCGCATGTAGTTCGTCGCTTGCGCCGACTCGCGTAAAGATTCGATCGACCATGCCGATAGTCGCGGACTCTGCGGGCACAAAACTTCCTGTGTGTGCAAGCAACGTTATCAACGCAACTTGACGAATGTAGGTGGATTTGCCAGCCATGTTTGGTCCCGTGATGAGTGCGAGCGATTCGCGATGGAGGTTGCAATCGTTTGGCACGAAATTTTCTCGTAACAAGCGGTCAAGCACTGGGTGCCTGCCATTCTTTATTGCAATGCTTGGTGTTTCAACGAGTGTGGGTTTGGTGTATCCAAACGTATTGGCAGTCTCTGCAAAACACGCAAGTGTGTCAATGTTTGCAACGGTGTCAGCAAACTTACAGATGGAAGTAATATGCGATGCGATCAATGCACAAAGTTCAGTAAACAGCGCGTGTTCTCTTGAAATCGCTTGTGACTCTGCGCTAAGAACTTTGTTTTCAAATTCTTTGAGCTCTGGCGTTATGTACCGCTCTGCATTTTT
>CAZURP010000069.1:0-8149 GCA_964623715.1 uncultured Isosphaeraceae bacterium
CGCCAAGTGCAACGATGTCCCTTGGAGTGACGCGGCCCATAGAAACACGGCCGGCAATTCTCGCAACGTCTTGCACAGCATCGAGCAAAGTTTTGGTGTTGCGCCGCAATTCGCCGTCAGAAAGAAAGCGCGACACGACATTTTGCCGTTGTTCGATAGCGAGTCTGTCTGCAAGTGGCTCGCACAGCCACTGACGCAACAATCGTTTTCCCATTGCTGTCGAACACCGTTGCATGACCCAAAGGAGCGAACCTTCGGTCGCATTTCCCTTCATCGTTTGTTGTATTTCGAGCGAACGAATCGTTGTAGCGTCAAGGGCAACAAATGTGTCGTCGTTGATAATGGATGGCGTACGCAAGTGGGATAAGCCGCCATCGATCGCTTGTGTTTGGTGTAGATACGCAAGTAAGGCACCTGTTGGACCTATTCGTGGATCGTTAACGGTTAAGCCGAACCCTTCGACAGTCGTGACGGAATACTGTTTCGCAAGCAGGGTGTTGCCTTCTTCAGTATTGAACATCCACGCTGGTCTTGGCGTAATCGCAACACCAAATCGTTTTGCTATATCCGCAAGTTTTTTATCGTCTTCTGCAACGATGATTTCTGAAAGACCGAGGCGTTCGAGTGTGTCGCCAAGTCGACTAACTGTGCACTGGTGTAATTCAAGTGTTCCCGTGGAAAGTTCTGTCACAGCGAGCGAAATAGTTTCGCCATCGCGGTGTATCGCACCAAGTAGATTTGCTTTTGTTTCATCAAGGAGTACTTCATCGACAAGTGTGCCAGGCGTGACAACACGAGTGACCCCGCGTTTGACAACACCTTTTGCTTCTGCGGGATTTTCAAGTTGCTCGCAGACAGCAACGCGGAAACCTTGTTCGACCATTCGCCTTAGGTACCCTTCTGCCGCGTGATGTGGAACACCCGCCATATCGAGTCCGTTGCCACGTTGCGTAAGCGTAAGACCAATCGCTTTCGAAACTGTTCGAGCATCTTCATCGAACATTTCATAAAAGTCACCCATGCGAAAGAAGAGCACACACTCTGGGTGTGCTTCTTTCATCGCGCGATACTGTTGCATCGCGGGTGTTGACCATGGATTACTCGGGGACTTACTCTTCTTCTTGCCCGCCATTGCCTGCGTCATTCACACATTCTACAGGAAGATAATTACGGGCATTCCCCAAATGCAGCGATTAGCAACAGAAGGTCATTTATGTCAACAGTGCCATTGGCATCTATGTCAGATGGCCCTGCGCCACCACCAAAGTCACCAATAAGCGTCAACAGGTCATCGATATCAACGGCACCATCACCATTCGTGTCGCCCTGGCAACTTACTTCGGTGTAACTGTTCAAGACGGTTTGGGTTGACCCAACGATAGGAGGTCCAATTGACCGGAAGGTGAGTGTGTCCGTAATCATAAGTAAGTCATCCACGCCGTCACCATTGAGGTCACTCGCTCTTGCAAACAATGGGTTGAGTGTTGCTCCTTCGTCCTCTTGGATGTCCATAAAGACAACCGTTCCACCGCCAACGGGCGATTCATTTCGGAACATTTTCGTGACGACCTCTCCACTTGCAATATGCATCGCAACAACAGCAAGGTCTAAATCGCCATCATTGTCCATATCAATAGCGGCGAGTGAAGTTGGGTTTTCATAACCGGCTATTGGTAAATGCACTGGAGTACCGTAGGAGCCGTCGATGTTTTGCAACACAATGTTGAGCGTGTTGGAGACAGGATCGGTCGTGACAATGTCATCTCTTCGATCTATTTCAGCAACACCGTTTCCGTCTAGGTCAATAACAAGTTGTTCACCAAAACTAGACCCCATATCAAGTGCGTAGTACGTGCCGTATGCACCCGTGCCTTGGAGAGCAGAATTACCCTTAAATGCGGTGGATTGTCCATCTTCTCCTGCAACGAGCAGGTCATTGATAAGATCTTTATCGTGGTTCACGTCGCCTGGTTTGATTCCACGGGCTCCCCCAGCGGTGTTATATTGAAAGCCACTTGGCATGAGCGAGGGAGTGAGTGGGTCAGTGATAACAACCATTTTCGAGTCGCCACTGTTTGCAATAGCAAGGTCTAATCGACCAACAGGCGTGGAAGTAGAAAAGACACCAAGAGCAACATCCATTGGCGCAACATCTGTCGCAAGATCGTAATAATCTGCAGCAAGCGGGGGCGACACTGGCGTGAACGTCGCAATTCCTCTTGCGACAGAATCATTGACCAAAATATCAATCGTTTCATCTTGTGTGTTTGCGACTGCGATGTCAATATCGCCATCCCCGTCAATATCCCCAACAGCTAAGCCCGCAGGAAGAATACCCACAGGAATTTGTTGGACTGTTCCGCTGAATCCAAGCCATGCATCAGAGGCATCAATGCCGTTGTTGTACAGGATGAGAATACTGCCAGTTGCATTCGTTGTTTCACTTGGGACAGAAAGAACAAGATCGTCAAACCCATCGCCATTTAAGTCGGCAAGTTCTGCGTCTTCTGGCAAACCAGTAATGCCAGTTGAGTCCGGAGAGCCAAAACCGGTTAAGCCGGAAATCGATTGCATAGTCACAACGACACTTTGCCCAGGCGTATTGACATTCGCCACGTATGAAACGAGCGGAAGAATATCTTCGTCAAACGACATTGCCCAAACAGAGTCAAACGTGCCAGTAATTCCGCCTGCAGCTTCCAGAAGGGTTATGGTTTGGCCCTCCACGACTGGCGTGTTTGATCCTCCGTAAAGATAAAGTGTGCCACCAAGTGTCGCTGTGCCTGTGATAGTCAACTTGTCGTACCCGTTTGCTGGGTCATAGTCAATCGGTTCAAGCAAATGTTTGAAGGTACCGCTTCCATCAAGGCCGACTATGGAATCTTCCACCATCGAGTAGTCACCGTCGATGATTGCATAATTATTGTGCGATCCGTCACTTTCAATTGTTCCACTGTTGTAGACATTGCCCGTTACCGTTCCGCCGCCAAACAGTCCGCCGCCTTTGCGAAGAACGAGCCCATCCGCGAGCAGCAGTTCCATTGCGCTATTGATGCCAAGCGTAGCCGTAGAGCCATAACCACCGCCTGCAACATCAATTTGATTTGCGACAACAGTACCGTTGAGCAAAGCGAGATAGGCGAAATCAGAAACATCGTGATGCCCCAGGAGGAGGGCGCCCGCACTTTGTGTAAGCGTGAGTGTGTTGTTAAAGAGGTAGTAATTCAGAAAACCTTGGGGCATGATAAACCGGTCGAGTGCAGTGTCTTGATTGATGGAAACACTTGCAGTGTGCGCACAGCGAGAATCAACGTAGGCGATATCGCCTGCTTCTGGTGCTTCGTTAGGATTCCAAAGCAAGTCATCATCAAAGGTGACCCAGTCAGTGCCTTCATAGTTCCACAACCGGTACCCAGAAACCCCAGAAAATTGTGTCTGGAATTCGTAGCAACCGGCATCAATTACAAACGGTGGTTCCCAATCGTACGCGTATGGGTCATTGACAAATCGTTCGTTGCCATCAAGGTCAACCACTGGTACTGATGCAATTGGGTAATCCCACAGCGCGTCGTCTCCCCATTCAATGGCGGGGGAGGAGGGAAGCAATCGGTAATCTTCGTCACCTGTTCGGTACTCTCCGTCTGGTCCACGAGGTGACACGAAGAGCGGGTCCTCGCTGTGCACTGCACCACCACCAGACCAACTATCGATTACTGAATTGTCGATGACAAAGTTTCCGTTCAACTGGTTGAAAGAGCCACGACCATACGTTCCTTCATTGTGCCAAACAATACAATTTTCAATTGAAGCTGGGCCAGAAATAGCAGGGGACGTGCCAAGGTCGACGTTGTGCGCTACAGTGCAGTTCGTCAATCGATTGACAAAGCCCCCGGTGTTACCCATGTCTATGATTGCCCCACCTTCACCATCGTTGCCTGCAAACAAGCAATTCACGAGCATTGTTTGGCTACTGCCGAACGCACTTTGCATGAACGCTGCTCCACCTGCGGTGCTAGCGTACGGCCCCGCCAAATGGTAGAAGATGGCGTTCCTTTCAAAAGAACAGTGCGTAATTAATGCGATTTGAGTTGTACTAATTTCGTAAAAATAAACGGCTCCTCCCTCGAGTGCCTTGTTTTCGGTGAATGATGTGCCATGAATCGTAGTGTCGCAAAGAGACGCGTGAATAGCTCCTCCTGATCCCTGGTCCACTGAGCCAACTCCATAATAGGCTCTATTGTTTTCAAAATTTGAATCAGAAATCGAAAGGGATCCACCAGTGCTGTAGAGTCCGCCTCCATAGACCCCAACCACAGCTGCGAAAGTATTCACTCTGTTACTGATGAAATCAGTTTGGTCTAAGGAAAGTGCAGTGTCATCTTTGTACACTCCGCCGCCACGTTCGCCAGCGTGGTTGTCTTCAAAAATGCAGTTCGTGTATGTTGCGGAACCTTGATACGCAAATGCACCTCCGCCGTATGCCGTGGCGTAATTATCGAAGATGGTGCAGTTGGCGAGGGTGAGTCCACCTGCAGTTTGGGTAATTCCACCTCCCATAGAATCACTGCCACTGCCGTTTGCAAATCCACCAGTTATGGTGAAGCCGTCAAGATGCGTTAAGTAACCCGCTGGGCTTGTGACGACGTGGTAGGAATTGTCGAGGGAAGTTGTAGGGTCGCCAATTTCTCCCGAGAGAACGGTTGGATTCGCATCGATGTCACGCTGTGAAATGGAACTTTCAGTCCCAGAAAAACCGCCATACATGCTGACCCAATACGCAGTCGTGAAGGTATCCGAACGAAGGTCTCCAGGTGTATACGTTCCTTGTGCAACCCAGATTTGATCGCCAAACAAAGCGGACGCAAGTGCTTCCTGTAACGTTGGGAACGCGTTTGCCCAAGACGTGCCATCACCAGAGGTGTTGCCTGCATCGACATACAGAATTGGAACGGAATAAGAAGTAACAGTTGTGCCGCTTGCCTCATTGGTTTGGTAAAACGATACGCTGCCAGTAAAGTCAACCACTTCGATGGTATCGAAGGTACCAGAGTGCAAGTTCTCATAATTATTGAGAACGTCAAATGTCGTGTTTTCGGCCGGGGTATACCCGCCATTATTCACAAGGCGGATGGTGCCTTGAATACCACTTACGCCTGTTCCTGGAATGCTTGCATTGTTATCGACAATAAGCCATGTATGCGAGGTTTCACTCGTTAAGTTTGCAACGAGCGTGCCTGATGATGATTGGATGTAATCTCCGTACACTTTCGTGTAATTGTAAGAACCATCCGCGTAAATTGTCCCATGATTAATGAGCGTGTCGACGTAGGACCAACTTGTCCCATGCATCGAACCAAACTCGCCGATTGTAAATATAGCAGCATCAATGACACAGAAATCTGCCAAAAGTGTGCAACTACCGAAGAGTCCCATCGAAACATTTGAAATGGTGCTGAATGTTCCTCCAGCGACATCAATCGTCCCGCCGAACCAATTGAGACCTCCGCCAGTTTCGATAAGAATATCTGTTGCAGTGAGACTGCTCCCGCTATTTTGCAATTGCAACGTGCCGCCCGATTGCACCGTGATGCTTGTGGTATCAAGAGACCCAACGGTTGTACTTCCAATACCTATTTGCAAATGTCCACCATTTTGTATGGTCACACTCGCGGCAGTTGCACCTTCCTGATCGATGGAGACCGAACCGAGTACGGTCACGTTCGACGTTGGAGATGGCACGACACCATTGGCCCAATTATCTCCATCAAACCAGCTGCCTTGCTCTGGTCCAGTCCAAACCGAGCCGGTTTCAAGCGAGAGCGTAACTATACCAGTGCCATCGTAGCCATAATCAAACCCGCCAACACGTATGAGATGTTCAACTCCTCCTTCGACGGAGACTTCGAGATGTGAACTCCAACTCGTGCAACCAGCACCATCATCGTTGCATGCAAGAAATGAAAGTGCATTGCAATCGTTATTGTCGTAAATCACTAAGTCAGTGTCATAATTTGCTTGGTCGCAGGTACTAATTGTAAGTAATCCATTTGCGATTGGTGTGTACCGGTACCAAACATCATTTGCCGTCACGCCACCGTCATCCTCGATAGCGCAGGATGGATGCGCTGGACCATCGGTCGTTGCATCGACAGTTGTGAAATAGGTATCGCCCTCGGTGAGAACGGCTGCATCTGCGCAGGCATCATTTGCAGGCGAAGGCACTGAGTCGCCCGAAGAATCAATGATGTTCAGGAGCAAGGATCCGCTTCCCGGAGTCGTATTCGGTCCATAACTTCCAACTCGTAGGGTGATTCGGTCACCCAACGAAACGGGAACTTCAAGGTGACTTGAATAACCACTGCAGCCCGCCCCGTCGTCGTTACATCCCAAAAGAGTAAGACTTTCACAATCGTCGCCAAAGTAGGCAACCAGATCAGAGTCGAAGTCAACGAGGTCGCATGTTGAAACAACAAGTGTGCCGTCTGCACCAGCTGTAAAGGTGTACCAGATATCGTCGTATGTTTGCCCGTCCCATTGACATTCAGGGTGGCTTTGCCCATCGGTGCTCGCGCCAATATTCGAAAAAGAGGTGGTGCCGAGGTAAATTTCAGTCGCATCTTCGCAACTGTCATTCATAGGTATTGCAAAACAGGCAGTCGCAAAAAGCGCGGTTGTCATGACGATGGCGAATTTTTGCTTCATGTCGGTTCTCCTCATTTTGACCCTCAAACCTAGTATGAAGAGTATGACATCCTACGTCTATGAAAAAACAAGGATTTGGTTTGTTTTTTTTCAGCGAAACACTGATTTTCGTATAATTACTTGCTGGAAAGCGCCGTGTTAACCCTCTTCTGCATCTCAATTGTTGTGGCATCACTCGCCGGTGGTGTTGTGCCATTGCTCGTCAAACCGACGCACCGTCGGATGCAGCTCGCAATGAGCTGCATTGGCGGGGTCATGGCGGGTGTTGCAGTCCTTGATTTACTTCCAGAGGCGCTTGCGTACGGTGAAACGAAAACGGTCATGTTGTGGTTGCTTGGTGGATTCCTCGCGATTTTTTTACTCGAACGATTTTTACCGTCTCATTGCCATGACATCGCAGAAGATGGACATGACCACGAACACACTTGTAGTCACGAACACAAACTGACGTGGATTGGAACGTTTGGAGGGCTGACGTTACATAGCGTTCTTGCGGGCATTGCGCTCGCCGCAGCATGGAGTGCAGGTGGTATGGAAGTCGCACTAGGTGTTTTTATCGCAATTGTGTTGCACAAACCATTTGATGGAATAACCCTCGTTGCGATGATGCGAGTCGCAAACGTTGCGAAAACAAAATCGCATCTTGCGAATGTCCTGTTTTCACTGGGCGTGCCAGCTGGGGTATTGTTGTTTCAACTTGGGGGCGAAGTAAGCCACCCTGCAATAGCCGCGGCGCTTGCTTTTTCGGCTGGTATGTTCCTCTGCATTTCTCTGAGTGATTTGCTTCCAGAATTGCAATTTCATGGGCACGACCGATTTGGCCTCACGTTCGCATTGATTCTAGGTTTGGCAATCGCATGGGGCATTTCTTCTTTGCATTCGCATGATTCCCAAGAGCATGGACATACGCATTCAGCAGACGATTCCGTTATCCTGCACGAACATTGAAGCAACTCCTATGACACAAACTGCACCAAATTACAAAAAAACACTGAACCTTCCAAAGACATCTTTTCCAATGCGTGGCAACCTCGCGCAGAACGAACCGCAGTCGGTTAAGCGGTGGGAGAAGGAAAAACTTTACGAAAAGGTTCAAGAAGCACGACAAGATGCTGAGCCCTTTGTTTTTCATGATGGTCCACCGTACGCGAACGGGTCCATTCACGTGGGGCACTTGCTCAATAAAGTGTTGAAAGACCTTGTTGTGCGAACACAACTTATGTCAGGAAAAAAGTGCCCGTACACACCAGGCTGGGATTGTCACGGGCTCCCTATTGAACACAAAGTCATGACGAGTTTGGTGGAGTCTGGGAAAATTGAGAAGCTCAGAGGACTCGATGACGACGCACGGCGTATTGCAATTCGCCGTGAGTGTAAAAAATACGCGTCGAAATTTGTGAAGTTGCAAACTGGGCAAATGAAAAGTTTGCTCACGCTTGCCGATTAC
>CAZURP010000070.1:0-7941 GCA_964623715.1 uncultured Isosphaeraceae bacterium
CGTTGAGTTCAACGCAGAAGCTACATTTGTAAGGGGGCCCTTGGCCGATTTTTTGAGTGTTGCGCTGCCTGAGTTAAACAATAAATCACTCGCGACTGTCAGTGCAAGGTCTTTGTCACGAAGTTCAACATCCACACCCGAAATACTTTCAAAAACATTTACTGTCTCTGGTGTCCTATCAAGCGCTGTTTGTAGCGCGACTTCAGAAGTTCGAAGTTCAGTGCGAGTTCTAGACAAGTCGTCATCTGCTGCTTCAAGTGCTGCAGATGCCTCTTTGTATTGCATTCTCAATTCTTCGTTTTCTGTTTTAAGCATTGCGTTTTCTTTCTCCATGTTGTTACTACAACCAAGCATTGAAAACCCAAGTGCCAAACCCGCTATTACCATTAGTACGTTTCGTCGCATCATGCGTGTCCTTTCTCCATGTCAGAGGACTCAAAACCACATACGAGAGAAACATCCTGTTTCACTTTGTCGCATCCAACGACGTGTGGTGTTATAGGTATTGAAACCTGTTTACCCCCATAAGTCAAATCGTCCCGCCCATGAATTGTCTGTAATTTTTCTGAAGTTGGCTGATTTACTCCCGGCATCGCAACCGACCAGACCCAATGTACGCCTGGGCGCAGAAACACGACAAGCAAAGTAGCGATTGCAAGGTGGGGTCCGTACGGTATCTCGCTTTGCTTCTTACCTATCTTCTCAAGAACAGCTGCACAACCTGCATATAGCAGCCCACTGAAGGGAGCGATAAAGAAAATCAGGACCGGATCCCACCAGCCAACGACTGCACCAACGCCTGCAAGCAAATGTACATCCCCCATGCCCATCGCCTCTTTGCCAAACCCAAGCGTGCCAAAAATCCGAATGCCCCAGACCAATCCACCGCCAACTAAGTAACCGAGCATACTTCCCGCTAGGCCTTGCACCAATAGGGATGGATAACCACTCTCATAGAAAACCATCCAGCCAACGATAAAACATACAAGGATCGGAAAGGCAAACAGCAATTCCTTTGCCATTTCTCGGCGCGCGTGTGGATATTCCCCAAGGACATCGCCTTCTTGCACATAGTCTTCGTAATCAGCAAAACTGTATTTGAACACACCTATTTTCAATAACGCCGTGCTCAACAACACACCAACCATTCCACCGAATGCTGCGCCCGCCCACGTCCAATCAAGGGTTGGATACGGCCAAATCTGCTGGGGCGTGTGGCGCATTGTCATCCACCCTTGGCAAATCGCGGCAAGAAAAGCAACGATTGTCATGAAAACTGGAATCTGAATCGGTATCGTAAACGTTCGCGCATCAATCAACGTCATAGAAAGCAACCCTGCGACCATCGTCACAAGCGCAAGGAACATCGGAAGCGAACGATAAATCCCATTCACGTGCCACCAGGAACCAAACACCTCACCGAAAAATGGCGTCGATGGTGACACCCAATAACACAGCATATAACAGATCAAAAACAACACTGCTGTGAGTAGCTCTATCAAAGGATACTCAATTGAAACCGGAGTTTTGCAATAGCGACACTTTCCTCGAATCGCAATCCATCCAATTATTGGTAGGTTTTCCCTGAAAAAACGCAACTTATGGTTACACTTTGGACAACAACTTGGCGGCGTAAGCAAGGGGATGTGTCTGGGTAATCGATACACGAGCACGTTCAAAAAACTGCCAACACAAGCACCAAGCACGAACACAAAAATCGCGGCGGGGAGATGCTCAAGCAATTGTGCCTTGAACATAAGTTGGTCTATAGTTTGTTGGGTTGCAACGAGCAAAAGTTGGGAGTCCTTTCCCTAGAAAAAATTATTCGAGTTCTTGCACTTCCATGGTCTTTAATTGTTGTTCGGCTTCTTCAAGCAAAGCACGGCACCGTTTCACGAGTAACTGCCCACGCGCATGTTCTTTCATCATCGCCTCTAAGTCCGCTTCACCGGCATCGATTCGCCTCACTATTGCATCGAGTTCTTCTGACGCTTCTTCAAACGTCATCGCGTCTGGCTTTTTTAATTTGTCGCTCATGCTGTGCACTCTACCGTGGACTCGATTGTTCCGTCAGCAAGCACTGTACGAATTTTCTGGCCTTGGGCAATTTTTTCTGTGGAACGAATGAGATTCCCTTGTGCATCCTCTGTCAAAGTGAACCCTCTATTGAGCACCACTTTCGGATCAATTGCACACAGTTTTCCATCGAGCGCCTCCAAACATGCACGTGCTTGTGCAATTCGTCTTGCAACGCTGGTTTTCAAGTTACTTGCGTGCGTAAAAGTTGTTTTTTGTCGTTTCTGCACAAGTGTGTGCGGTCTGCGAGCAACGAGTGCCTCAGAAAGCGATGCCATGCGCGCTGTTTTTTGGTGCAACTGTGCTGAAACATTTGCATGCAAGGCTGCCGTTCTTTGACGAATGCGCGCAGATTCCTGCTCGATTGCACGGCCTGCTACGTTCGAAAGCCGAATACGTAGATGCTCAATCATCTGTGCTAACTCCTCACTATCAGGGACTAAAACCATTGCCGCTTGGGTCGGCGTCGAAGCACGATGATCAGCAACGAGTTCGATAATGGAAGTGTCTGATTCGTGCCCGATTGCAGCGACAATCGGTGTTTTGCAACGGTACGCAGCTTCAACAACGCCTCGGTCATTAAACGACCAAAGTTCCTCAAGTGAACCACCCCCGCGAGTCACAATGATTGCATCGATGTGCATTTTTTCTGCAACAGCATCCACTTGTTTTAACGCGGAAATGATTCCGGGAACTGCTCCATCCCCCTGCACGGGAACGTTTACAATCAGTAACTCGACCGCTGGCCATCGGCGACGCGCTGTTTCCATTACGTCGCGAACTGCTGCAGAACTTGCACTCGTCACCACCGCTAGCGTTCTTGGATACGCTGGAAGTGCTTTTTTGTGTTGCTCGTCAAACCACCCTTTGCCACGAAGCTCTTTTACAAGTGCATCGAATTCTTTTTGCAATGACCCCTTTTCAACTCCAGCCGATTTCATACGCTCGACGTACATCTGCGTTTTGCCGTACTTTGCGTAGTGCCCAACTGTGCCACGAACAATGACCATATCGCCCTGCTTTGGTGTGCCGCCTTCGAATTCTCCGCTTTTTATTGCCGAAACTCTGGATGCCCACATTGCACAATCAATCTTTGCGTCCCCATCTGCAAGCGTAAAATACCAGTGGTTACCGAGTTTTGGTGAATTCAACTGCCCAACGACATCCACTCGCCCAACTCTTGCCTCTAGTGCGTTGTGGATTTTTTTACTCAATTCCGAAACCGTTACCGGTTTTGGGGGTTCCACTTGCTCTCTTGGCTTTTCTGAATTAGTGAATAAGTCTGACACGTAACGTGATGGTATCCTGCGCAAGTCCACTTATGCAGAATACAGATGAAAAAAAACATCTTCTCACGAACATTTCCGACTTGCCACAAATGACACAAGCGAAAATGGAGGCGCTGCATGAACTTGGCATCTACAGAGTTTCTCATTTACTGAAGCATCTACCAACAAGGTACGAAACGTACCACGGCGGAATGACCATCGAGGCGGCAGAATCGCTCTTGGGCGATCGTGATTCGTCGCCTGAACTTGTCACAATTGAAGTCACCACAATCAAAGTAAATCCAGGATGGAGACGGGGGCGGAAGAGTAAGCTTGAAGTTGCTGTCGAAGATGAAACGGGACGAATGCATATCAACTGGTTTAACCAACCATGGATAGCACGTGCGCTACACCCAGACATGCAAATTCGCTTGCATGGTTCGCTTTCCATGCACAAGGGTTTCTTACAAATGAACAACCCACGCTGGGAAGCAGTTGATGAAGATGAACCTACAGTAAGTATCGACGGTGATCTTCGACCAGTGTATCGAGCCAACGAGCACATCTCGTCGAGCGTCATCGCGACTTTGATTGCAGACGTCATCGATGACGCACTCCCCGAGATAGACGATCATTTATCCGAACAGCTGCTTGCTGAGTTAGCAATGCCCAAGCTCGCCGATGCGTACTCCAAGTGTCACAAGCCAGAGTCTGAAGACCAAGCGAAAGAAGGACGAAGGCGTATTGCATACGATGAGCTATTATTGTTACAACTTGGTGTAATGATGAAACGACACCACCGCCGTGAAACAATGCACGCGCCAATACTCGAATGGAACGACGACATACAACGGCGCATCGAAGCTCGAATTCCCTTCACGTTAACCGATTCGCAACAAAACGTCATCGAAGAGATTGCAGATGATGTTACGTCGAGCACGCCGATGAACCGACTCTTGCAAGGCGATGTTGGTTCTGGGAAAACGGTTGTTGCGTTGCACGCAATGCTTATGGCTGTAACCTGCAAAGCCCAAGCTGCGATGATGGCGCCAACAGAATTACTTGCTGAACAACACTTCAAAACAATTTCTACCTTGCTGCAAGGTTCAAATGTTAAAACCGCCTTGTTAACAAGCTCCCTCGCTGGGAAAGACCGCAAGGTTCTCATACAGAAAATAAGCGAAGGCGAAATCGACCTAGTTGTCGGCACGCATGCGCTCCTCACCGAAGATGTTGTGTTCTCAAACATCGCTATAGCAATTACAGACGAACAACACCGCTTTGGTGTGCAACAACGCGCGCTTTTGCGGAATAAATCTGATGATGAGTTTGCAATCCCACATACGCTTGTTATGACAGCGACGCCTATTCCACGCACGCTTTCTCTCACTATTTTTGGTGATTTAGATGTATCCACTATTAAAGGGTTGCCTCCGGGTCGGTCTCCTATTACAACAAGATTAGTACAACCTTCGGGGGCAAACAAGGTCTACCACTACCTCATGGAGCTTGTTGCAAAAGGCCAGCAAGGGTATGTCGTTGTTCCGCTTGTTGAAGAAACAAAATCCGATTTAAAATCCGCAGTTGCGCACGCCGAAGCATTGCAACATGGTTTTCTCAAAGGTGCACGAATTGGCGTTGTGCATGGAAGAATGAGATCAGAAGAACGTGAAGAAACGATGGAGTCATTTCGAAACGGAACCCTTGACGTACTTGTCGCAACCACTGTCATCGAAGTTGGTGTTGACGTCGCCAACGCAACGATGATGGTGATCGAGCACGCTGATCGTTTTGGTTTGGCACAACTCCATCAACTCCGCGGGCGCGTTGGCAGAGGCACGCTACCCGGCGTATGTGCACTCATTGCAAGCCCAACGACCGATGACGCAATGGCACGGCTCGAAGCGATTGTCGAAACTACAGACGGTTTTAGAATTGCAGAAAAAGATTTAGAAATTCGTGGCCCTGGTGAGTTATTTGGTGCGAAACAAAGTGGCATTGCTCCATTCAAAATTGCACGATTGCCTCGCGATTTTGAACTTCTAAGGCTCGCTCGAAGAAACGCTGTGGAGTGGATAAAACGTGACCCAACTCTGCAAGAGTCCCCCCTGCTTAAATCCCGATTACTACACGCCCACGGTGAAGCGCTGGGATTAGGAGACGTCGCATAATGTCTACAAACACTGATATTGCAAGCATTTTTACTTCAATGGCGACCATTCTCGAAATCAAAGGCGAGAGCGGGTTTAAAATCAATGCGACTGTAAAAGTCGCACGGGTATTGGAAAATCTCGTCGAAGACATCTCGAGTTTTGAGGATGTCACAGACATCCCAGGTGTTGGTAAATCAAGCGCGACAAAAATCAAGGAGTACCTCCAGACAGGAAAAATATCCGCGTATGAAGAACTCCGCCGATCTATTCCCGCTGGCTTACTTGAAGTGATGCGCGTGCAGGGACTCGGTCCAAAAAAAGTCCGCCAACTCTGGCAAGACGCTGGTGTCGTCGATATCGATTCACTTCGAGAAGCGATTGATTTAGGAAAACTTTACAACTTGCCTCGAATGGGAAAGAAAACTATTGAGAATATTTCCGAGTCGCTGAAATTTTTTGAGACAACAGGAAATCGAATCCGACTTGGTATTGCACTTCCTATTGCCGAAGAAATCAGAGACGCACTTTCGAACGTTACTGGAGTAACAAACATCGCTATCGCTGGATCAATCCGTCGAGGAAAAGAAACTATCGGCGACATTGATATTCTAGCTTCGACAGAAGAGCCTGCCCTTCTCGCAGAAACATTCTGTGGCCTTGATGATGTTACAACAGTGTTTTCTCATGGCGAAACAAAGTCATCTATTCGACTTACTTCCGGTATGCAAGTTGATTTGCGGATAGTTGACCAAGACAAGTTTGGTTCCGCCATCCTATACTTTACAGGAAGCAAAGAGCACTGCATACTACTTCGAGAACTTGCCATCTCGCAGGAGAAAAAACTCAACGAATACGGGCTCGAACCAACAAACATCAGCGAGACTGAAGAGGCGATTTACAAGGAACTTGGATTGCCTTTTATTCCGCCTGAAATTCGAGAGGACCGTGGTGAAGGCAAGATTACTGAAACCCCCTCACTCATTACAATCGACGATATCAAATGCGATTTGCACTGCCATACATTCGCAAGCGATGGGAAAATGTCCATCGAAGAGCTTGCCCAACAAGCGATTGATCGTGGCTATCACACCATTGCAGTCACCGACCATAGCCACTCGCAAGCACAGGCCAACGGTTTACAACCAGACCGATTAAAGAAACACATCGAAGCAGTTTACCTAGCAAACGAAGCGACAGACAAAATCACTATCCTTGCTGGAAGTGAAGTCGATATTTTGCCCGACGGTTCTCTTGATTACAAAGACGAGATACTCGCATTGCTCGATATCGTTGTTGCTTCCCCACATGCAGCATTGACTCAATCTCCCGAAGATGCCACGAAACGATTGCTTTTGGCAATTGAGCATCCACTCGTCCATATCATCGGGCATCCAACTGGCAGGATTCTCAACAAGCGCAAGGGCTTAGAGCCTGACATTCCAACACTCGTTTCCGCGGCAAAAGAACACAACACCGCTCTTGAAATCAATGCAAATAGTTACCGGCTTGACCTACGCGACATCCACGTTCGCGCTGCAGTCGATGCGGGAGCAATGCTCGCCATCAACACTGATGCCCACCGACCCGCTGACTTCGATCAACTGAACTACGGCATTCTCACTGGAAGACGTGGCTGGTTAACTCCGAGAGATTGCATTAATTGTCTTGGGCATGATGCATTACAAACTTGGCTTGTACGAAATTGCTAGAATACGGACTTACTTATGTTTGACACCCTTTCAGGAAAACTCACTTCTGCTATCCGCAACCTCTCGGGGCGCGGAAAAATCAGCGAATCCAATGTCCGCGAGGCGATGGAAGAGGTTCGTCGCGCGCTACTCGAAGCGGACGTACACGTCGATGTTGTCAGTGAATTTTGCGAAGAAGTCGTGCAAGATGCATTAGGTGCACACGTTACAACCTCATTGAAACCAGGCGAGGAAATGATTGGCATTGTCAATCAGCGACTCATCGATTTCATGGGACCTGTCGACAGCCATGTTATGTTGGTAGATCCAGGACCAACAATCATCATGATGTGTGGACTTCAAGGCTCGGGTAAAACAACAACTTGTGGAAAACTCGCTGCGTACCTAAAAAGCAAAGGCAAAAAAGTCTCGCTCGTTGCGGCAGACCTTCAACGTCCTGCCGCGGTCGAACAGTTACAGGTTGTCGCGCAAGACGTCAATGCGAACGCAAAAGGCGTTGGGGAAGTTACTTGCTATGCAGAGCCAGACAAATGCGGCGAATACGGCACAGCGACTGGCGTTGCCGTCAGTGTTTGTAAACGCGGCGTAAAACAAGCTCGCAAATATAAAGCAGATGTTGTTATTCTTGATACGGCGGGGCGCTTGCACATCGACGAAGATTTGATGAAGGAACTTCGTGGTGTCCAAAAGAGTACCACCCCACACCAAGTCTATCTTGTCGTCGATGCGATGATT
>CAZURP010000071.1:0-7874 GCA_964623715.1 uncultured Isosphaeraceae bacterium
CGTGCGTGAGCATGCGCCTGGTATCGCGTTCCCGTCTGACTCACAATGGATGCATGAATTTGAAGCAAGTTTCCCATGGGAGGAAACAGAAGATCAAATATCGTCTATTTCTGCCATGAAGAAAGATATGGAATCGCCACGTCCTATGGATCGTTTGATTTGCGGTGATGTTGGTTTTGGTAAAACGGAAATTGCAATTCGTGGTGCGTTCAAGGCGGTGGAGTCTGGTCGTCAAGTTGCTATCCTTGTTCCAACAACAGTGCTTGCGGTGCAACACGAACGGACGTTTAAGAAACGACTTGCGGATTATCCTTTTGTCGTTGAATCAATGACGCGATTTCACACAAAGGTTGAGCAAAAAGAAATTTTAGAACGGGTTGCAAGCGGTGAAGTTGATATTCTTATTGGTACACACCGAATATTAAGTAAGGACGTACATTTTGCGCGCCTTGGTCTTGTTGTTATTGACGAGGAGCAACGTTTTGGTGTTGAGCATAAACAGCGATTGCTTGCTTTACGAGCTGAAGCAGATGTGCTGACATTAACAGCTACGCCTATTCCTCGTACGCTGCACATGGCGCTGCTGGGAATTCGAGATATCAGTTCTTTGCAAACTGCACCAGTTGACCGAAGGGCGGTTGTTACAGAAGTAAAAAGTTGGGATAAGGAACTTATCCGAAATGGCATTCGAAGAGAACTCGCACGCGAAGGGCAAGTCTTTTATGTACACAATCGCGTCTATGACATAGAGACAGTTGCAGATGAGTTAAAAAAAATGGTCCCTGAAGCGAGGATTATTTTTGGTCATGGACAGATGCCCCCACGAGAGCTACAACGTGTGATGGCAATGTTTGTCCGTGGAGAGGCGGATGTCTTTGTCTCAACGACTATCATTGAATCAGGCATCGATATCCCAACAGCAAATACGATGTTCATTGATGACGCTGATCGTTTTGGTCTATCGGATTTGCATCAGTTGAGAGGACGAGTTGGAAGATACAAACATCGAGCGTATTGCACGCTTCTGCTTCCGCGTAAGCGTTTCGTAAATAAAATAGCCCGAAAGCGGTTACAAGCGATTGAGCAATTTTCGATGCTTGGAGCTGGTTTTCAAATTGCGCTAAGAGATTTGGAAATCCGAGGCGCGGGTAATTTGCTCGGAGCAGAGCAGTCGGGGCACATCGCCGCGGTTGGCTATGAAATGTATTGTCAACTGTTAGAAAAAGCAGTCCTAGATTTGAAATCAGGCAAGAAAGAACCTGCCCTCGAATCAATGATTGATATTGGTGTGACGGGCAAAATTCCAGAAGCGTACATCGCTTCGCAAGTGCGGAGGCTGACAATCTACCGACGACTCGCGGACTGTGAGGGGCAGGAGGTGATAGATAAAGTGGTTGAGGACTTGCAGTCGGGCTATGGAGAATTGCCAGCCCAAGTTCGTAAACTTGTGCAGTACCATGAGTTGCGAGTTTCGTCCTCTGTGATTGGGATTGTATCGATGACGGTCGATGAGCAAGATGTGGTTATTCGCACGAAGAATACGAAGGCCCTCAATAGGCAGATGCAAAGCGTCAAAGGGACATTGCGTCCTGTTGGCAAACCTTCTTCGAGCGGGTTTCTTGCGGTGTATTTTCGGCCAAAAGTTTCGGGTGATGCCCCTGCGTTACTTTCACTTTTGCATTCTATTCTTGTTGAATCAAGTTCTTTGCAGTGACCTACCGATAACGGTAGAGCCTATGACTTCAGATCCAAAGCAGATGAGAAAAACGCTCCCCGCGACGCATGAATCTATGACCCATAAATTTTCTGTCGGTGGGCACGAAGGGTACTTGACAGTTGGGCTCTTCGATGACGGCACTCCAGGAGAAATCTTTATCAAAATGAGCAAAGAGGGCTCGACACTTTCTGGTTTGATTCAAGGTTTTTGCAGAGCGTTTTCATTAGCGCTGCAGTACGGGCTTCCGTTACAAGATGCCGCTGATCGTTTTTGTAACATGCGATTTGACCCGATGGGGCGAACAGCAAACCCAAAGATTCCACAAGCGACAAGCATTTTAGATTACGTCGCGCAGTACTTAGAGATGGAGTTTACATCAATCTCCCCTCGGGAGGCATCCGCCGCGTAACGCCGCAGGTCCCAACCGTGCATAAATGCAAAAGACCCACCATTTGGTGGGTCTTTTGTTTTAAATTTATAGGAAATTTTTAGGCGTCAGCAGTTTCTTCAGTTGGCGCAGCTTCTTCTGTTGTTTCTTCTGCTACTTCATTAGTTCCTTCTTCAGAACCCGTTTCTTGTATTGCAACTTTTTCTGTCATGATAAGGTTGCCTTCATCATCGAATTCCATTTCTTCGCGATCTTCAAGTGGGCGATCAGGGTTAACTGTGATTTCAATATCGACTTTCATGTCGGTTCCGAATTGCACTGTTACCTGGTATTCGCCAATTCGCTTTATTGCGGAGTGCAGTCGAACTGCGCGCGTGTCAACGGTGTAGCCGTTTTCGATGAGCGCGTCAGCAATGTCGCGCTGGGTGACTGACCCGTACAAGCCGCCTTGGTCATTTGCACTTCGAGTGAGTGTGAGGGTAATTCCCTCAAGTTTCTCAATAATCGAAGCTTGTTCTGCACGGTTCGCTTCGTACTCTTGTAAAGCAATTTCGCGTGCTTCAGCGAGGGCTTCCATTTTTTCATCTGTTGGTAGTTCAGCAACGCCCATTGGAATGAGGTAGTTGCGTGCGTACCCCATACGAACGCGGACGATGTCGCCCACGATGCCGAGGTTTTCTACGTTTGAGGTGAGTAGTAGCTCAATTCTTCTTGCGCTAGCCATAGTGATGTCCTTTCAAGGAAAGTTAGGAGTCGCCGGCACGACCCCATCGATAGAATTTTGACGTTTGCCGGCACGTCGGTATCTTTTGAAGGTTTAGAAGGGTATGTCGTCCGTTGGCGGGGTTGGTGGAGCGGTTTGAGGCGCGGGGTTATTTGTGGGTGGTGTTGTAGATTGTCCACCCTTTGAATCAATGAATTGGAAACTTTCGACAACAACCTTGAGTTTTGAACGATTGCCGCCACTTTGATCTTGCCACTGGTCGAGTTTGAGGCGACCTTCCACAAAAACAGGTTTACCCTTGGAGAGGTACTGCGCCATGACTTCAGCTGTCCGTCCCCACGCTTCGCAGTCGACAAAGGTGACTTCTTCACGCATGTTTCCTTCGCGGTCTTTGAATTTGCGGTTCATAGCAATGCCAATTTGCGCAACAGACTGGTTGCTCGGTGTTTGCTTGAGTTCGGGGTCCCTTGTGAGGTTGCCCATAATGAGGACTTTGTTGTATGTAGCCATAAGTGTTTTATCTCCGATGTAAGATTCTAACAGAAGTTTGTGGCAATTCCTAGAGAACTGCTTTTTTTCGTTACGCCTCGGTGACTTCTTCAGTTTCGACAGTTTCTTCGGCAGTTTCTGTAGCTTCAAGGGCTTCAGGGGCTGTTTCAGTGGCTGCTTCCTCTGCCTTTGGAGCGGGGGCTTTTTTCGGTTCATCCTCTTTGCGGGAGACTGAAGCGGCACTTGCGTTCCCTTTTTCAGTTTTTTGCGCACCTCGCATTTTGATTTCATCAGCGAGGGCTTCTGAGCCTTCATTCGCTTCGATGATCTCGGCTGGAAGATGTTCAGCTCGGGTTACCATCATGCGGATGATTTCTTCTGACTGATTGCATCGCCGTTCAAGGTCGACAATCATTTGTGTTGGCGCGTTAAAATAGACCAAGAAGTAAACACCTCGTTTATTGCCTTCGATTTCGTATGCAAGTTTTCGGTCGTCCCACTTACTGAAGTTGATAATGGAAACATTGCATTTTTCAAGAATGTCTTTCAGGTGGTCAATTGCAGCTTGCAAGTTTGCAGTTGCAGATTGTGGGAAGAGGAACATGCCCTCATATAATCCAGTTCGTTCGTTAGTCATAATTAATTCCTTGTTTCTGTTTTTCCAGATTCATTACATTTGTTCATGGCTTCATCAATGCCTTCTGCAACCCAAATAGTTGCAGCATTGACGGCGCCTTTAAGAGCGGGTTCGACTTGTTCCTTTTGTTCAGGAGTAAATCGACCCAGTACATAGTCGGCTTGTGGGATTAATCCAGGCACATCGATTCCTATTCGAAGCCGAGACCAATCCATGTTGCCAAAGTGACTATTAATATTAGTCAATCCATTGTGCCCACCAGCAGAACCGCCTTGCCGAAGGCGAAATGATCCGCATGGCAGGTGGATGTCATCAACAATGACGAGCAAGTCGGTGGCGGGGTCAGCCTTGTAAAAGGTCAGCGCCTGCTTGATAGGTGACCCACTGCGATTCATGAATGTCTGCGGTTTCATGAGCAGTGTTTTTTCGCCATTGCATCTTGTTTCAATAACCGCACCGTCAAACTTGGAAGTCGCAGGTTCACCCATTGCAATTTGATTTGCAAGGAGGTCAATGGCATCGAATCCGACATTGTGTCGGGTACCGTTGTACTTTGCACCAGGATTTCCAAGACCGACGATGAGTTTCATATTAATCGCTGTCGTCGCCTTCTGATTCTTCAGTTGTTTCGCTGATGACTTCTGGCGATGCACTTTCTGTACCATCTTCACCTTCTGTGCCGACTGCATCGTCTTCGGTCATTTCTTGGACGATTGTCACATGTGCGATATGGCGTTCAGGATCGAGCGTGGCTTTGACGCCTTCTGGAAGTTCCAGATCACCAATAGTGAAGATAGATTCAACGGTAGAGAGGTCAACTCGGATACGGTCAGGGATATCCTTCACCATGCATTCGATTTCAATTTGCGGACGAGGCACTTCAAGTACAGCGCCAGCTTCTGAAGCGGTTGTCGGTTGTCCAACAAGTTCGAGCGTCATGGTGATGGTCACAACTTGTTTCAGGTCAACCCGAGTGAAGTCAACGTGAATGAGGTTATCTCCGAGATACCCAAATTGAAGATCTTTCACAAGCACGGTTGCTGGGGTTCCGTCGCCGTTGTCTAGTTCCATGACGTGGTTCCCGCCGTGCAAATGCACGAGGATTTCCCGTTCGTCGATGGAGACTGAAATTGGATCAGTGCCTTTACTATAAATGGTTGCGGGCATGCGACCGTTCTTTCGAAGTCGTCTTGCGTATCTTGTTCCGAGTTTGTCTCGGAGTTCTACTTTTACTACAGGGGTTTCGTGTGCCATTTTGTTTCCTATCTACTGAATTTATTTCTTTGGTCCTTCTCCACGGTTGAAGAGGGATGAAATTGACATGTGATGATGAATTCTATGCACGGCTTCTCCGAGAAATCGTGCAACACTTAAGACGTGTAAATTTTCCCGAATGCCTGCGAGGCGTTCGTCAGGTGCAATGGTGTCTGTGATAATGACTTCGCTGATTGGTGAGGCGTTGATCCGTTCAATTGCTGGTCCTACGAGAACGCCGTGGGTTGCTGCAGCGATGACCTTATTGGCACCTTTTTCAGTGACGAGTTTTGCTGCCTCGCAAATCGTCCCAGCTGTTGAAATCATGTCGTCAACCATGAGAACTGTTTTGCCCTCAACGTCGCCGATGAGTCGTTTTGAAACGACTTCGCTGCCCGATTCTCTCCGTTTGTCGATAATGGCAAGTTTGGAGTCGAGAAGACCAGCGTACATGTTTGCAACTTTTACATTGCCAACGTCTGGGGAAACGATGACCATTTCGTCGCCTTGCATATCTTCTCGTGTCGAGAAGTAATCACAAAAGACTTTCGTTGCAGTAAGGTGGTCAACGGGGATATCGAAGAACCCCTGAATTTGCGCGGCGTGTAAGTCCATGCAAAGGACTCGGTTTGCGCCTGCCGCGGTGATGATGTTCGCAGTCAATTTTGCAGTGATTGGGACGCGGCCCTCGTCTTTTCGGTCTTGTCTTGCATAACCAAAGTAGGGAATAACCGCAGTGATTCGACCTGCGGATGCACGCCTGAGTGTATCAATCCAAATGAGTAGTTCCATCAAGTTGTCGTTGACAGGCATAGACGTCGATTGCACGATGAAGCAATCGCGGCCGCGCACATCTTCATCAATTTTGACAATGATTTCATTGTCAGGGAAGTGTTCGACGGTGGCAGCAGCAACAGGGATTTCAAGATGCTTGCACATTGCGGTCGCGAGGTGTTCGCCACCTGTTGCAGAGAATATTTTCATACGCTTGTGGTCGTTATGACTCATGCTGATTGCTCCGCTTCTTTGGTTGTGCGTGAAAGAAGAATTTCTTCGACCTCTTGCAGTTGTTCTGGTGTATTAATGGAAAGAATATCCTCTGGGGCGACTGCGTTGATGACTTCGACTTCGTCGCCTTGGTCTTTTAGCATACGAGGAACTTCGGTTAAGTAGTATTCGTTTGTTAATGGATTCGGTTCGAGTGCATCTAGGCATTCCCAGAGTTTTGCTGAGTCAAACACGGCGTAACTTGGATAGACTTCATGTATTTCAAGTTGCGCATCGGTCGCGTTTTTGTGTTCGATGATTGCTGAGAATTTGTTGTTGCTATCACGAACGATTCGGCCATACCCAGTTGGGTCTGGAATAGTACTTGTTGCGAGTGTCGCCGAGGCACCTGTGTCTTGTTGCAGCGCAACCATATCGTGTACAGTTGAAGCGCGAAGGAGTGGTCCGTCACCACCTAAGATCAAAATATTTCCGTCAAAATGCGCGAGTGCTTCTTTGCAGACTAGTACAGCGTGCCCTGTGCCGAGTTGTGGTTCTTGCGTCACGTATTCACACCCAGGGATCATTTCTTTGACGAGTTCTGCGCCATGTCCAACAACTAGTATGACGCGATCTGCTCCTGCTTCGCGAACAGCATCGACCACCCATTGCACCATTGGCTTGCCTGCAACTTCATGGACAACTTTAGGGAGGTCGCTATCCATTCGCGTGCCTTTGCCCGCAGCAAGAATGATTGCTGCGAGGGGATTGTTTGATTGTGCTGAAGATGCGTTCATCAAAAGTACCGAGTCCTCAATGATTGGAAGTAAGAAACTTCCGGGGGGGACTGGCCCGCCAAGACTTGAACTTGGAATGCCTGGATCAAAACCAGGTGTGTTACCGATTACACCACGGGCCAAAATGTCTAGAGTTCGCTTTATATAGAGCAACTCTTGTGAATCTCCTGTCAACCACCTACAGGTGCTTGACATGCTTGAATCGCGGAGGGAATCACGGGGAGTGCCCAACCGCGGCGAACTTCTCCTAGGACTTGGAGCACCAATCGCCGCGATTCGTGCCCCATGCAGCGCCAAGTATACGACTTGTCACCGACGGTCCCGCTTTGGGGAAGGAGGGGAATTGTACCTGTTTTTGCCCCTCTTGCCAATGGTATGGGCGATTTTATTCTCGCTGAGATTGTTTATCGATGGTGGCGAGTTGAAGCACGGTTCCCCTTTGAGGAAGATGATGCGTTGGCGGACGAATGGCGAAATCATCCTTACACGCGCCGAAAGTGGCGAATTCGCTCTCGTGATGGTGTTTGGCTCTGGGAAAGATGGCGTTGATATGCCCAGAAATCCTCAATTTCAGCAAGTCAAGCGCATTCCACAGTTCTGGTTGCAATTGGTTATCGAAGAGGTGTTGGGAGATAGTTTGATCGAGCAAGATTCGATCGCTCCAGCTTGCGAGGCCTCGCAAGAAATATCTTCGATGGATTGCGATGAAGGTGCTTTTTGGGATGCAGTTAGCTCCAAGTATGACAACAAAGTTGTGCGAGGCTTCGCGCACGATCTTGGGATACTCTAGCTGCGAGCGGGCAGTGAACATTTCGAAGTCTGTATCAGTTTGGGCATGTATTGCAGTTTGAATTGGATGTGCAAGTTCGAGCTTAGTATAC
>CAZURP010000072.1:0-3067 GCA_964623715.1 uncultured Isosphaeraceae bacterium
CAAGGTCTTTAACATTTGCTGGCCTATCGGTTGTGAAAAATGAGTTAGGTAAAGAAGTTGCCACAGTAGGCGCGGTTGTTTCTTGTTTTGATTCCTCTGCGGAACAACCAACAAAAGCCAGTGCAGTAAGTGTGATGAGTAGTAGTTTCATGTTTTTTCCTCTTAATTATTCTGAAGCGCGTAGTGCTTCGGGGATTGGTAATCGTAAACAGCGTAACGCAGGAGCGATTGCACCGACGACTCCGAGCAACAAGCCAGAGCAGATTCCTAGTGCGATAATTCCTGCAGTCATTGAGAGAGTGAATGTCCCCATCGAAAAGCGAATTGAAAAACCATCAAGCACAAAAATCGCAACGAAGCATGCAATGATAGCACCAACAGAGGCAGAGAGAATAGATTCTTGAACAAGCGATAACGCAATGGCGCCGCGCTGGTATCCAAGTGTTTGTAGCGTTCCAACTTCTCGTACGCGGCTAGCAAATGCAGCATACGTGGAATTGAATCCACCCAACATCCCGCCTATAGCGATCATAATGCAGGTCAAAACGACCATCATTTCTATTGGTTTGTAAAACTTTGAGAGCGCAGAAAAATATTCATCTTCTGATATCGCAGCAAGTTCAAGGTCGATTCTGCTTGCGGCGAACATAGCAAGGTCGCTAGCCTTCGCTGTCTCAAGTGCAACAACAACACATGAAAGTGTGTCACGCTGGCTTGTGATTTGTAAGTCAGTCAGCGAAGTCCAAATTTCACCTTCGATGATTCCGCCATCAGCGGCAAGCACACCTGAGATGATGTACGTATCTTCGTCAAGCATGATGGTCGATCCAATTGCATCGCTGGGGTTGGCGAACCCAAGTGTAAGTGCGGCTAGTCTGCCGACGAGCATTTCGTTTCTTCCATTGCGTGGTGCGATTCCATCAGAAATATTTACCTGATCATGCACAAGAAATGCTTCAGGACGAATGCCTCGAATAAGAATAAGGCGATCTTCGCCATTTACATCTAAAGGCATTTGAATATGAATTTCAGGCGAAACAGCTTCAACGCCCGCTCGAGTACGGAAGCCATCTATGCTGCCTGCAACTATACCAGCGGTGTCCATGCCAACTTCGCTACGCTCGACACTCTCAACACTGCCAGCCCCGAGCAATATGATGTTGTTTGGAGAACCACTCACCGCAAGCGTTGCTTGCATCCCAACCATAAAACTTCCTGCGATCATTATGAGTAACACGACAAGTCCACTTCCAAAGACAGTGAGCATCAGTCGCAAAGGAGATCGACCAAGGTTCCGTGTTGCATATTCAAAGGGTAGTAATTTCATAGACATTTTTTACACCGCCCTAAAACAAGTTGCGATGTCAGTACGAGCGAGTCGAAGAGCCGGAAGCAGCGCGGCAAACATTCCAAGTCCAAGTGCAAGAGCAATTCCCATAAGGGCGGCAGATGGACCAGTTGCAATTTCGATGTTGACGCCTTCCATGGTCATGGCGAACTGGCCAACATACACAGTGATAAATGCTGCAACGCCCCCAACGAGACCACCAAGTAAAGCAATAGTTGCGCCCTCGAGCAACACCATCCAGCCAATAAGCCAACCGGTATAGCCAAGTGTTTGCAAAACAGCGTGGTCGCGAACCCTGTCACGCATCGCGAGCACAACAGCATTTGCAACAAGCGCAAACACGGCGGCAAGTGCTCCCCATGCAAGGATTCCCGCAACTTCTGCTAAGTGCACTATGTCACGAGCGGCACGACCAACAAATGCTTTTTCAGGAAACGTAGAAGTTGGGTGTTCATCGTGTGCAAAAGTTACGTCTATGGTTGAAGCGACTGTATCAAGATCAATAGGGTTTTCAACTTGCACGTTGAACTGCGTAACGATAGTTCCAGTGCCCCCTTTCCTTGCAGCTTCTTGCAAGAAGGGGAGTTGCACGATTGCAGCATTTTTATCTTGCGCTTGATTGGTTTCTTGAATTCCAGCAACAAAAACATCAATTCCAGCCGCGCTAAAACGGTCACCTACTTTAATTCCACGCCGTTTTGCTAATCCTGAACCAACGATGGCGGCATCGCCACGTTTTTTCCAATCTGCAATTGAACCATGTACAATGACTCCATCTTTCGCTATTGCTTGTTGAATCGAATCGCGAGGGACACCACGAAAAGTAACGACATCAAGAGAAGCCCCGCAATTCGAAACATGTATTTGTATTGGAACAACACTTGCAACGCCATCAACTTGTTCGATTCTATCTTCATAAAACTGTGGCAATCGACTTGAGAAAGGGCAGTACCGGTTTTCACGATAGACAACCAGTGTAGTCTCGCCAGCAGTTACTTCTGTCGCCTCTTTTACACCAGTACGCATGGATTCAACCATTACAAAGAGAAACATCGCGACAGCAATCCCTCCGAGGGTGAGCGTTGATCGAATGGGGGAACGTTTAATTTGTTTAAGTACAATTGGGATTACTCGTAATGTTCTCACGTTGCCACCTGCTCAATAAGTTTCCCTTTTTCAAGGTGAAGCAGTGTGTTAGCCCACTCAGTCGTGCGAGGATCGTGCGTGACCATCACGATGGTTTGGCCTTGCTCTTCTTGTAATTGCTTAAGTAAGTCCATTATCGCTGTTCCAGTTTCACGGTCAAGATCGCCGGTTGGCTCATCTGCAAGTAAAATGGTTGGCTCTGTCACTATCGCTCGGGCAATCGCAACACGTTGTTCTTGCCCGCCAGAAAGTTGGCGTGGGAAATGGTCGTATCTATCGCTAATGCCAACTACATCGAGTGCATGCGCAACCCTACTATGTCGCTCTTTGCGAGATAGATTATGAAGCAACAGTGGAAGTTCAACATTTTCGTACGCGGTTAAGACAGGGATAAGATTGTAGAGTTGGAAAATATATCCAATATGGTCGGCGCGCCACTGTGCGAGCGAATTTCTCCCAAGTGTATGAATCGGTACGCCATCAATAATGAGTTCTCCTTCACTTGGACGATCTATTCCAGCTATCAAATTGAGCAACGTCGTCTTGCCAGAGCCAGATGGCCCCATGAGCGCA
>CAZURP010000072.1:3077-7866 GCA_964623715.1 uncultured Isosphaeraceae bacterium
ACAAATAAACCATGGTCTATGGTTAAGTCAAGATTTTGCAATGGTGTGATTTGTTCTGAGCCACGATAGTAATGTTTCGTAAGTTTTTTACATGCAATTAGTGTCATTTCAATGCCTTCCCTCTAATTGGACAATGTCACCATCTGCAAAATTAATCTCGCTTGTTATGATTTTGTCTCCTGTTGAAAGCCCAGACAAAACTTCTATCCAACCGTCAAATTCTTTGTTTCCAAGTTCAATGTTTCGTCGATCAGCTCTGCCAGTTCCATTAGACAGATCGGCAATAGCCCAAACAACAGGATTTGAGATTTCATGAATGACATCTCGTGGAATGAATACATGTTGTTCCGTGCACGTTCCTTGATCGCTTGTTTCAAGTGCTGGCTGCAAAATTTTTACACGAGCGAGCATGTCAGGTTTAAGAAGTGGCGATGGGTTGAGAATTTTAACTTTCGCTTCAAGCGTGTTCTTCTGTTGATTTGCACGGTGTACGAAGCGAAGAACAACGCCTTCGAATGTGGTGTTTGGTAAAACGTCAACAATAATATGAGCAGGGTGCCCGACTCCGACTTGTGCCACGTCGGCGAGCGGCACGTCTGCACGAACTTGCAATAGTGTTGGGTCATACAGATGAACAATGTGAGAAGAGTGTTCGCTGCTGCCGAATTGTATGACCGTCCCAGGAGAAGCAAACCGTTCAATTACGATACCATCCATTGGCGATTTTACGGTACATCGGTCAAGTGCAAGTTGTGCAGTTTGTTTTGCAACATTTGCTTCATCCAAAGATGCTTGAGCTATGTTTACGATCGCTTCTTCAGTTAACAATCGCAAGCGGAGTCGTTCAACAGGACCGCTTGCAAGAGAGCCTGACTCTACAAGCGGCTTTTTGCGAGTGTATTCATCTGCAAGTTCTTGCAACTTGGCTTCTGCGGCTTGTAATTTACCTTTCAGCAAATTTATATTGGCAGTGGCGGATTGCAAGGCAAGTTCATAGTCTCTCGCAACGAGCTTCGCAACGGGTTGGCCTTTTGTTACTGCATCACCTTCGAGAACAAGAACAGATTCGACCACTCCCTCGGTGAGCGCTCCTGCGTAGACCGAAAACGGTTCTGCTTCGACCCATCCGGGAGCTTGCACAAAGGAGCCTTGGTTCTTCGTTGCTTCTTGGGGTGTATCAGTTTCAACTGAACGCATGACCACTGTGATAGCTTCGACTTTTGTTGTCGGGCGTATTGATTCCCAGCTTGTATAGATTAGGACGCAAGTGACTACCGCAATGATGGCAATTGGTACGCCAAGACGAGTAAGAAATCGTTTGTTAGGTTGTGGTATAGAAGTTTTCATTTGTATATTCCAGTAAATGTTCCGCCAACAGCTCGCTCGAGGGCAATGGCATTGGCGAAAACCAAGAGTGAATCTTGCAACTTGTGTTGCTTTGCTTCAATAAGGTCTCTTTGAATAGGTATAAGTTGTAGTGGGTCAAATTCGCCACGGTTGCTCGCATCTATTGCACGTTGAAGAGACGCTTCACGTAAGAGCACAATTTGCTTGTCGATTTCGTACTCCACAGTGGAGGACAAAAACAATTCGTGAAGTGTTCTGACTTCATTCACAACATTTCGAATCGCGTCGGTGTACTCAAACTCTGCTTGTCGTAATTTAGAATCTGCAACAGCTTCTTTTGCATTCCCATCAAGTGCTAGCGTGATTGACCCACCAGCAAGAATTGCCTGCCTATCATTAAAATTTTCGTTGAATGCTACGCTTGCAGAGATAAGCGGTGGATTGGCAATGCCAATTTCTGCAGAACGCTTTGTTATGAGAGCTCGTTTTGTTGCAAGGTCGAGTCGTTGCTCAATTGCATACGAAAGAAAAATTGGGTCACTGTGATCATAGTAGTTTGCCATCTCCGCTTGAACGATTACGAAATTACTTTCAGCGTCTGGGCATCCCATTGCGTGCAGTAATTCCAATCGAGTAATAGCAAATGTTTTCTCTGCTTGTTGCAAGGCGTGCTTTGACTGGAGCATAGAAACACGGGCGGCGTCAATAGCATGCTCAGATGCTTCTCCAGCAACTGCGTGTTCGGTTGTTATTTCAAATGCGCGCTTCGCGAGCGATGCATCTTGCTCTGCAAGTTCCAACGCTATTGCTTGTTTAGAAGCAGTAACATGTTTTGTTCGGACTGTAGCAACTACTTCGATGGTTCTACTTGCGGCAGTAAGAATCGCTTGTTGGAGCGATTGTTCTGCAGATGCTATGCGGTCGGGGCGAGTCCATAACCAACTTAAGCTTTGCATTCCCTGAAGAATCATTGGTGCTCCAGCCAATCCATCAACGGCAACGCCAAAAGCACCGTTTATTGTGGGGTTTGCGGGGAGCTCTGCTTGGGCGATTTCAGCTCTGCGTTGCACGATGATGGAGAAATCACGTTGAAGCAGAGCGTCGTGCGTGATGGCGTACGCTAGTGCGGATTCAATACTCAGTGGTTCGCCTTCTTGCCAAGAAAGAGATTCATCGACAACAACGGGCAATCGTTGCTGAGCAAGATTGCGTGCAGACTGCACATCTTTTGTCGCATCAAGAGAAGATGTACATCCAGTGAGGAGTGAGCACAAACTGATTTGAATTATTCGTTGTAGTTTTACACTACATATATTTATAAACATCGAAAAGTCCTTTACACATAGACAACAAACACACTTCCAAATGGGGAAATGAGAAGAGCAGGGAATCTATGGGTCTTTAGACTTGTAAGATGAGCGACCCACGAATCGGTGGTGCGCTACTGAAACCTAATTTGTAGGGTTCGAATTTTGGAGGACCATGTACTGCGTTTGCAACATATTGGTTCGTAGAGGAAGAACAATCATTTATAAAGAATGGCGTTGGAGCATCAATGCCAAAAAGGTCAACCGGTGGCGTCCACTCAGTCGTAAAGGTAACGCCAATGATGGTGCAACCACAATCATCACAGCATGGAGAGCTCTCTTTTTCTTGCTCAGATGATTCTTCGTTGCAACAACTGGGTTGTTGGCAACACGATTTGACTTCGACTACTTCAGTACAACAAGTTGTTTCAGCACCAGTCGTTGTATTGACGAGACAACAGCAAAGCGGCATTGTGAATGCGAGCGCTAGGGCTAAAAAGTTGGTTAGTATTCCTCGTCGATGATACATATTCGTTACTCAGTATACTCTTAACGAAATGTAGGGCAAGTTAAATGCCTCTTTTTTACAGTAATAGCAGTATTGTCCTATAACATAGCTCTTATATGAAACTCTCCTTTGTTATTCCCGCATGGAATGAAGAAAAATTGCTTGCCGCAACGATTGAGTCAATTCAACAAGTTGCGCAAGCATACGATTTTGAGATCATTGTTGCAGACGATGCATCGGATGATAAAACAGCAGAAATAGCAAAAGAGATGGGCGCAATTGTTGTTCCATGCAACAATCGGCAGATTGGTCCAACAAGGAACGACGGCGCAAGCGTTGCAACTGGCGACATTTTGATTTTTGTGGATGCAGACACGATTGTTTCAAAAGCAGTTGTGCATGAAACGGTTGAAGCAATTCAAAACGGCGCAATTGCTGGTGGAAGTTTCCCAAAGTTTGAAGGAAAACTTCCCTTGCTTGCAAGAATATTGACGCCTCTATTGCGAGTTACATTTAAAATTCTTCGCGTGGCAGCGGGGGCGTATATGTTTTGCACGCCCAAGAGTTTTGAAAGTGCAGGCGGGTTTGACCCAAAGTTCTTTGCCGCCGAAGAAGTGCATCTTTCGAACAAGTTGCACAAGTTTGGCAAGTACAAAACTATTCAGTCGAGAGTTGTAACTTCAGGAAGAAAGTTCCGATCGCATTCAACATTTGAAATACTCACGACGTTACTTCTTGTCATTATTCCAGGGATTCGGAATATCAAAAAACGCAAAAACCTCTGGTATGGACCAAGAAAACCCTAAAGATATTTGGATACGTTTCTCCCTAATTTTGTAAGACGTATAGTATGCACAGGAGATTACACATGAAAACACTTACATTTTGTGCATCGTTACTTCTAACTTCAGTTACTTTTGCTGACACGATTACGTTGTAACCTGCACAAGCAGGAAAACTCACACACAGTTATTTATGTTGCGGGTTCAACACCTATTTTGACTCAACAAGCGAGCAATTTTGGACTGGGGCGTGTAACTCGAACTCATTTGGATGTGTGAGCAGTGATCTCGCAGGTGTCTGGCGCAAGTGCAGTTTTATACAAACTATTGCACCGATGGTGCTGATTACTCCTTCGGTCCAATAAATGGAACCATGACTTCATCGCAAGCGCTCGCATTGCAAAATAGTAATCAGCAAGCTGGGATGGCTTCTTTGGCGTGGCCACTTGCTGTTGAAGCAACTATTTTGATGCAAGCCCACAAAATGGGTTCGCTCGGCGCGTATGTGTTTTCCGACACGAGCTGTATGGTGTTTGGTAATGGTGATATCGCACCTTCATTAGTTATCGAATACACGCCTGGTGATGTCAACGATTGCAATCAAGACGTGACTGGCGACGGTACAGTAAACGTTTCTGACGTCCTCGCCGTAATCGCCTATTGGGGCCAAGCGAATGATACGCATGATATTGATGATTCTGGCACCGTTGGTGTTGGTGACCTTCTTGCGGTTATTGATGGTTGGGGCGATTGCTAACAAGTGTAGGCTTCGCCTTGTACACTATCGTGCGTGGCGACTAAGAAATCCATTTCACCCTTTGAACGAACACGGCACGATCATGCAA